>NZ_CP080025.1:5225000-5525000 GCF_020463795.1 Echinicola marina
GGGTCTGCAAAGGTGAGGAAAATATTTCGTTTTACAACAAGACTTTTCAAAATATTTTTCGGAAAGTTATCCAAGGCCCTTTCGGCACCTGCCATCACTTCCGCCTTCCCCCTTTTGGGTCTGCAAAGATAAACGCTTTTTCCTTAACGGAAAAACATTTTTTTCAAATTTGTTTTCCCCTACTGGAACACAATCTCTTACATCAATCTTGGAGGAAAAACCCTCCGCTTTTCAAACCCTGTCCGTCCAACAGGATGACAAAGGTAAGAAAGGTTTTACCTGCTGCAAGGGATTTTACCAAAAATAAAACTCGATTTAGGCTAAAACACTGAAAAGCAACATTAAAAAAATAGAACAAAAGAATAAGCCCCGAAACCGGGGCTTAAAGCAGGATTATAATTTCCTTAATTTGATATTTCTCCACGCAACTTTAATTCCTCCACCGTCGTGGATCTGTAAACAAATCCCTCCTTCTCCTTCTCCAATCTTAGCATCAGAGAAATCAACCATTTCAGTTCCGTTCAACCAGCTAATAACTCTATCTCCTTCAACACGGATCTTCATCTTATTCCACTCACCAAATTTCAAGGCTTTATCTTTTTCCGGATCTGGCTTGATCAACCATCCTCTACCATATGACTCATAGATTCCACCTGTAGCATGACCTGGAGGCGCTACTTCTACCTGCCAGCCTTGCACTTTAGTTCCTTCTACAGTAGAACGAATAAAAACACCACTGTTTCCATCAGCACCTTGCTTAAATTCCAATTCCAATTCAAAATCCTTGAAATCTTCATTCGTACCCAAATAGCCATATCCTTTATCCGGGCCACTTTCACAGATCAAAAGACCATCCTCTACATACCACTTCTCCGTGCCATAAACAGTCCATCCAGATAAATCCTTACCATTGAACAATTTAATCTTCTTGGCTACCACACCTGCAGCTGTCAAAGCAACCACAATCGGTATAATCAATAAATAACGCTGAATTCTTTTCATTTTTATAGTTTTCTAATTTTAATGTTTTTATACCAAGTTTTAGCACCATGGTCCTGCAACCCTATATAACCAGACTTTGCCTCTCCATAATCAGGGTAATCTTTCCACTTACCTTCAGACTTTCTTTGCTTCCAGTCATCAGACCAAGGATCAAAAGAAACGGTTTTCTTACCATTCAAGAAATACTCCGCCTTGTCTTCAGTAAAAACAATTCTGGTAGTATTCCATTCACCAGCAGGCTTTACAGCACCTTCAAAATCCGGAGTATACATACCGTAATCAGCACCGATTGATTGCCACATCTCTAATTTTTGAGGAAAACCGATTTGATCAATCACCTGATATTCCGGAGCTGTATAATAAGGTGCCTTATGTTTTTCTTCGTCCACAATATGGTAGAAGATACCACTATTACCTCCCTCAGCAATTTTCCATTCCAATTTCAACTCAAATTCACCGAATTCCTCAGCACCATACACCACGTCTCCTCCAATATCACCGCCTTTTCCAAGTGCTACAAACAATTCATCTTCAATTATCCATCCAGCAGGCAATTCTTTGGCTGCATATCCCCTCCAACCCTCTGCACTTTTTCCATCAAACAACAATTGCCATCCTTCAGACTTTTCTTCTTCCGTCAAGGCATTTACTGCAGCGACTTCTTCCGTAACTGCTACTTCAACAACTTCAGCTTCAGTGGCACTTTCTTTACCACCTCCGCATGCAGACAATACTGCTGCAAGGGCAAAAATACTTAGTGTTTTCTTTTTCATATTTAATTGAGTTTAAACTATTTTCATATTTACTGGATCCCATTTGATAAACTTATCCTCAAACAAGCTATCATTACAAAGTAAAGCCGGAGCAGCTGCCCTAAAGCCAAATACGGGATCCTCCACTACCGTGCCACCATTCCTGATCGCGCCAAAGAAATTAGAAAAATGATCATAATGAGCTCCCTTATATTCTTTTTCTGCTTTGTAAACCATCTCCCTTGGCGGAACTATTTCAGCCCTCTTCTCTTCAACGTCCCCGTTAAGCCTTGCCTGAGCTGCTAAAAACGGATCATCACCCACATCATTGCTGTTAAGCTTTACTACCACTTCTTCCCATTTCACATCCATGGACCCCTTTGTCCCCACAATTCTAAGATAGGTAGTCCCACTGGTACCATCCTTAAAATTACATCTTAATGAAAGATTAAAACCAGGATGCTGCTCGGATTCGGGATAATCAAATGTACCTAATAATACATCCGGCACCTCACGACCATCTTTCCAATATCTCAATCCTCCCATAGAGGAAATCTTGGTAGGCCCTAAGGAATTTGTAATATAATGTAAGCTCGAAAACAAGTGAACAAACAAATCACCAGACATACCTGTACCATAATCCCTGTAGTTTCTCCATCTAAAGAACCTCAACGGATCCCAATCTCTCTTTTTGGTGTTGGAAACAAACTTATCCCAGTCTACAGTGGATTCATCTCCATCTTCAGGCACATGATACTGCCATGCACCTGCAGCTGAATTTCTAGCCCAGAAACCTTCTGCATAAATTATATCGCCAATTGCCCCCTCAGCCAATAACTCCCGGGCTTTTTCATTCCCCAATGACGAAAGCCCCTGACTTCCCACCATAAATATCTTGCCTGATTTCTTCCATGCATCAATAACCTCATGGCCTTCCTCTACTGAATGTACCATTGGTTTTTCACAGTAGACATGTTTTCCTGCTTTCAATGCGTCTATACTGATCTGTTTGTGCCAATGATCTGGGGTTCCGATAATCACCGCATCAATATCTTTACGCTTCAGGATATCTTTATAATCCATGGTAGTGTATAAATGATCACCCCATTTCTTTTTGGCACTTTCTAACCTTCCTTGGTAAAGGTCACAAACAGCTAACATCTTTACATTAGGAGTTTGAAGCGCTGTATTCATATCTTCGGTTCCCATTCCACCAGCACCAATTAACGCTACATTAATAGTCTTCCCGGCAAAATCCTCCCCAGCTCTTTTAATGATGTCAAACTTTTTATTTTCCTCAGCGAAAACCATAGGTGCCACTGCAGCAGAAGCCCCAGCCAACCCTAGCTTCTTGAGGAAAAACCTTCTATTATTCTTCATGAGACATATTATTTAAAATCTAAGGACATAAATATAATATTTTCACATATATATTTTAAGTTATACTATTTTTTTTATTAATATATCTTTCCAATGGTTACATTCAGTGATGACCGTGAGTGTGTTATAGCACTACTTATAAAAGTATATAGCATTAGCTTCTTATAAGTTAACCACTGCGTCATTTAATCCGGAATTAAATACTATTTGAAAAGCTTGAAAAATAGTTGATCACTGAAATGCACAAGATTAAATCACATAAAAATCCTCCCACCTTTAACTCTACACAATTAATAGCAAAAAGATCCTAACAGCTCAAACCTGAGGTCCTTATTATTTATTTTGTCCGATGATCCGCTATGGTGCCAGTAGCAGTTACAAACCAAACCAATCAGCTCCTTAATGGTTGGAAAAATATTGACCTATCTCCATAACAGAAAGAAGAGAGCTTAAGCTGCATCTAGCTAAAATACTGAATGGTATGTTTCCTAACTTTGCTAGGACTTAAGGTGTAGATTTCCCTAAGTTCCTATTAAGAAAAACACAGCTAAAACACGGGATAAACACGGCTTAACTAGGGGTTAAATACGGGTTAAACCATGAACGTTAAAAATGTTAAATTCAATCAATATGGACCAATTTCACACCAGTCACTTGACAGTCAAGAGATTTCCCATTGATTCCACGGATATACCGAGCGGACAGATAGGTATAATCAATCATTTCTGTTAGAGCCGTACTATTTGGAGATAATGTTTTGAAGTGTAAAATATACTGGTCTAGTAGAGGAAATATAACTTATATTAAAAGATTCAAATAATTGTAAAATTAAGTCAAATGGACTTATTTACTTGGCAAAATAGCGTGTTTCAAGTCAGCAATCATGGCAGCTATATCTTCCAGTGAGGTTGTTTTGGACTTGTCCTTCGGATTAGGAAAATCGGTGCTAATAAACGCTTTAGCCTCCCAAACTTCCCTTACATCCTCTCCAGGGATCTCATATGGCTTGTAAAAATCGTTATCAGAAACCAGGAATAGCTTACCATTCTCTTCTAAGTAGTTAAAAACTCTTTTATAAACAACTCCTTCCGTGTCAGTGACCAATATATAGGTGTTTCCACTTTTGATATCCGTCAGTTGTTCCACATAAGCCCCGATCACCACAGTACCAGAAGGCAAGGGAAGCATACTATCACCTTTGATTTCGAAAGCACGGTAAGTAACATTCTTATTCAAATTAGGCAAATGGAATTGGGGCAATTGCTGCATATATTCAGGATCTGCATATCCATTCAAATAACCTGCTGATGCTTTTTGAGGGACCATGGTGATATTTTCATTTTCCTCTTGGTCCAAAGATACAGTCAGGATCTTGATTTCCTTTTTCTGGGTTGCTCTCCTGCCCTTCTCCTCAATATCATGATACAATAGTTCATCCAAGGAAACAGAAAAAATATCCCCTATTAATTTTAATGTAGTCAGCTTTGGCTCAGACCTTCCGTCCTCATATGCGGATATCATTGTACGTTTTATCCCCAATTGATCAGAAAGATTTTCTTGGGTCATTTGCTTGGACTTCCTGAGATATTTTAAGTTTTTCCCTAAAACCATTGTCTACGAATTATGCACTGTAAAGATAAAAATTATGATCGTCCCTCCAGTTATTTTTAAAGGAAAAACGATTGAGATCCATCCTTGATCTTTCCATCATTTCTATCCTTTCTCGTATTTCCTGAATCACATCCCCAACAGCCCTGTTACCAGTAACTAACAAATAACCATATTTTGGATGAGCCTCATCATCTACATAAAATTTCACCTGATGGTTTCCCGAAGCTAACTGCTTACTTACGATCCTGATTTTTGCTGAAGTTGTCATATTCTATTCCTTTAATTTACTTTCACTAAGGTAGCGTATGTTTATTAAATAAACAATACAGGGTTATTTATAAACACTAAATTGAGACATTAATTGTCTCAAAAATAAAAAAACAAACTATTATGGTGCATCAATATGACATCCACAGTTTCTTACCCTTCCTCCTCCTAAAGTATTTAGCCGAAAATCAGTTTATTCGTCCATTAATCTAAAATCTTATCATAAACCCAACACTTTGAGGCCTATATCAGTTGATATATTATAAACCAAAGAACCAAATGAACCTATCTAGATCAATTTTTACGATTTTACTTTTCACTATCACGATGAGCTTACAGGCGCAAATAAGTCTGAAAGGGAGGATTGTTGATAATAATACCGATGAACCATTACTTTTTGCCCAAGTCGCACTTTTTGAAGCGGGGACAGACAATAATATTACACACACACAGTCTGATGAAGATGGCTACTTCCAACTGGCAACTGAAAAAGGTAATTATGATGTTAAGATATTCCTTATTGGCTTTGAAGATAAAATACTAGATGATATAGACCTCCAAGCCAATAAAGATTTGGGGAAAATCACGCTCGTATCAGAAAACCAACAATTAAACGAGGTTGTAGTCAAGTCCAGTTCTATCCCTATGCGTACTGATGTAGAGGGAATTGTCATTACCCCAGAAAACAATTTGGCCAATATTGGAGGAACCTTATTGGACCTACTGCGAAACACACCTTCAGTGAGTGTATCTGAGGATGGGTCCATCTCCCTAAGAGGAAGCTCTGCCACCAATGTTCTCATCAATGGCAGAAACTCTTCCTTGACAAAAAACTTGGATCAAATTCCGGCCAGTGCCATAGACCAAGTAAAGATCATCAATAATCCGAACGCAAGATATGATGCAGAAGCAGAAGGTGGCGTGATCAATATTATCCTGAAGAAGGGTGAAAATATGGGTACACATGGAGGAGCCGAAATCACTTATGGCACCAGAGATCGCTTAAACACAGGAGCTAGAATCAACCATACCACTGCCAAATTCAACGTTTATGCAGGTTATAACTACCGTAATTGGAAAGGTGTTGGAAATAGGTCTGTATTCAGGGAAATCTTTGAAGACAATGAATTGCTCAATCAAAACACAGCTTCCAGTGACAAACGGGTCAATCACAACCTCAACTATGGCGCTGATTATTATTTTGGCAAAAATTCCTTAAGCTACCAAGGTGTGTATTTTACTGGAGATGATTATGACAACAGGACGCTGTATTCCCAATTAACGGAGAAACCTACAGGGGACACTATCTTGGAATATATTAGAAAAAACAGCGAATCGGAAGCCGATGATGGATATGACAATGCTATGATTTATGAGAGGACCTTTGATGACAAAAACAGGGAGTTTAAGATAAGCGTCAATAACTCCTACCAAAACCAATACAAAATCCAAAATATCGACATCTACAGGGATGCTTCAGAGGTCGTTCCAGAAAATCTCAATGGCAGACAGCAGGCCCTTACAGATGAAAAAAGGTACACTACCGTAGCCCAGGCTGATTATGTTCATCCCATTAATGAAAAGGTAAAACTGGAGATGGGGCTTAAATCTACTTTTAGAAAATTTGACAATGACTATAAGTTCTATGAGTTTTCGGAAAGCGAAAATGACTTTGTAGAAAATCCTGATGTGAGTAATCACTTCCTTTACAAAGACAGGATTCAGGCAGCCTATTTTATCTATTCCAGAAGTTCAGAGAAATTTGACTACACACTGGGCACCAGAGCTGAACACACCCATGTGGAAGGACTATTATATAATACCAATGAACTTAATAAACAGGATTATCTCAATCTCTTTCCCAGTATTCAAACACTATATAAACTAGATGACAAAAACTCCTTTAAATTCACCTATAGTCGCCGTATAGATAGACCAACAGCCTGGAGACTAAACCCATTTCCTGATATTACCGATTCGCTCAGCGTCCGAAGAGGTAATCCTGAGTTAGCACCAGAAATGATTGATTCCTTTGAAATTGGTCATATGGTCAACTTCGAAAACTCCAGTTTGACGACCAATCTGTTTTACAGACATACCAACGGTGTATTGGATTATATCACGGTAATTGAGGATGGAATTTCATATATGCAACCAGAAAATCTAAATTCTGGTACTGCTTACGGAGTAGAATTCATTGGAATTGCAGACATTACCGATTGGTGGAATATAAATGGTAGTATATCTGCATTTTACACCAAAGTAGACGGTTCCAATATAGGAGAAGAATTTGTCAGCGATGGTTTTATGTTGGTTTCAAAAATCACAAGTAGCTTCAAATTACCATATGGATTGAATTTACAATTAGTAGGGGACTATGAATCTCCTGAAGTGGAAGCACAAGGAAAAGATTATGCTCGCTACAGTATGGATGCTACCTTGCTAAAGAATTTCTTTGAAGAAAAAGGAAGTCTATCCCTAAGTGTTAGAGATGTTTTCAATACCGCTAATTTTGGTGGCTATAACCGATCAAACCAGTTTTACCAAGAATTTAGAAACAATTGGGAAACTAGGATATTACTGATTAGTGCCAGATATAATTTTTAAAATATAAAAGCCGGTCATTTTTGAGACCGGCTTTTTTTGGATCACTTTCCAAATTTCCCTTTGAGCATGGCCAGCTTGGCCGCTAAATCCCCTTCTGGCTCTTTTTCACGCTCTCTTCTTCTCTCTCTATTTCCTCCACCAGATTTGCCTTTTCCTCTTTCGGCAAAAGGATCAGACTTCATACTCAAACCAATACGTTTTCTAGCCAAATCGATTTCAACCACTGTAACCTCTACTTTTTGGTTTACAGTTACCACTTCATTTGGATCAGAAACATATCGGTCAGCCAAATGACTCAAATGCACCAATCCATCCTGATGAACCCCAACATCCACAAAAGCACCAAAATTGGTAATATTGGTAATGATGCCAGGAAGCTTCATTCCAACCTTAAGATCCTTCATCTCATTCACCCCTTCTTGGAAGCTAAATACCTCAAAAGTTTCCCTTGGATCTCTTCCTGGTTTGGCCAATTCATCAATGATATCCTGAAGCGTTGGCAAACCTACTGTATCAGTCACATAGTTCTTTAGGTTTACCTTTGAACGCAAGTCACCATTATTGATCAAATCGCTAAGGTTAGCTCCAATATCAGCAGCCATTTTACTTACCAACTCATATCGCTCGGGGTGAACAGCACTTCTATCCAATGGATTTTCTGCATTTCTGATTCTCAAGAAACCAGCTGCTTGCTCATAGGCCTTATCTCCCAACCTAGGTACCTTTTTGATTTCCTCACGGCTTTTGAAAGGACCATTTTCATTTCTGTAATTAACTATGTTTTGAGCCAAAGATGGGCCTAGACCAGACACATAGGTCAACAACTGCTTGGAGGCAGTATTAACCTCCACTCCTACACCGTTTACACAGCTCATCACCGTATCATCAAGGGAATTCTTCAAGGCGTTTTGGTCAACATCGTGCTGGTATTGACCAACACCTATAGACTTTGGATCAATTTTCACCAACTCAGCCAATGGATCCATTAACCTTCTACCGATAGAAACCGCTCCCCTTACAGTTAGATCATGATCTGGGAATTCATCCCTCGCCACTTCTGAGGCAGAATAAATAGAAGCACCGCTTTCATTTACCATTACCACTAACACATGATTTGGAAGTCCTAAAGACTTGATAAACTGCTCGGTCTCTCTTCCTGCAGTGCCATTTCCAATAGCAATAGCTTGGACTTGATGCTTTTCAACCAAGTACTTTACCAAGGCTCCCGACTCTGTTACTTTTCTTTGTGGCTCATGAGGGAAAATAGCATCATAGTGCAACAACTGCCCTTGAGGTCCCAAGCACACTAGTTTACAACCTGTCCTGAAACCAGGATCAATCGCCATCACTGATTTTTCTCCCAATGGGGCTCCCAGCAATAACTGGCGAAGGTTCTCAGTGAATACCTTAATAGCCTCTTCATCTGCTTTTTTCTTGGTAAAAAGGCGAACCTCAGTTTCCATGGAAGGCTTCATCAAACGCTTATAGCAGTCTTTAATGGCCAACTTCACTTGCTCAGCACTGGTATTATTAGCGGTTACCACCATTTTCTCCATTAGCGCCAAAGCATCCAATTCTTCAGGAGAAGAATCCAACATTAAGAATAATTCCTTTTCACCTCTTCTCATGGCCAGCACCCTATGGGAAGGAGCTGTTTTGATCGGTTCTGCCCAATCGAAATAATCTTTATACTTGATCGCTTCGTTTTCCTTTCCTGGAATCACTTTAGAAACAAACTGACCTTCATTGATGAAAAGATCACGCATTTTCTTTCTCAACTCCGCATTCTCATTCACCCATTCGGCAATGATATCACGGGCTCCCTGCAAGGCTTCCTCCACATTAGCCACCTCTTTTTCCTCATCTATATAAGCACTGGCCTCACCTTCCAGATCAATTGATTCCTGTTCGAAAACCTTAGTTGCCAAAGGTTCCAATCCTTTCTCTTTGGCAATGGTTGCCTTGGTTCTTCTCTTTGGCTTATATGGAAGGTAAAGATCTTCCAAGGCTGACATGGTTTCTGCTGCATTGATCTTTTCTTCCAGTTCAGGGGTTAATTTTTCCTGCTCCTTGATTGATTTCAAGATGGCTTCTCTCCTTTTATCTAAGTCGCGAAGCTGCTGCACTCGGTCCCTGATGGCTGCTACTTGCACCTCATCCAATGAACCGGTTACTTCCTTCCGGTACCTTGAAATAAATGGTACCGTAGCCCCCTCGTCCAACAATTCAATGGTATCAGACACTTGCTTGTGTTTGATATTAAGCTCTTCGGCTATCTTTAGATAATGATTGATATTCATATATAATTAGATAAATAAATGTCCTGCTTAAGACCTGCAATTTAAAGTTTATCGTACAGTTTTCTGAAAGGAAATTGGTTTTATTGTGATGCTTATCACTAAGGGATTGTAAATCAAAATATAACTTTACCTGTCAATCAAGGAATAGGGGGTTCTGTTTTTGGAAACATTGAATTTCTAAAAGCTTACCTTTGTTCCACTAGGGTATTATTACTACAATCGAGTATTTATGAATTGGAAAAAGGAATTAAAAAGTTGGGCCATCATTTTAGGGGTGTTTGGATTTCTCTATTTGATGGACTGGCATACTCCTGTGATGGGAAAAATTCAATCTGTTGTATTGGCCACTGGCTTGTTTACTCCCAATGTGGACAAGGAAGAAAAGTTGTTTGAAGATTTCAACTATATGGCACAGTTCAAAGATCTCAATGGCAATCCTGTAAATTTGGAGTCTTATCGCGGCAAAACCATCTTCATCAACCTTTGGGCCACTTGGTGTCCACCTTGCAGGGCCGAAATGCCCCATATTGCCTCATTGCAAGAAAAGTTAAAAGAAGAAGAGAATATTGCCTTTTTAATGGTTAGCCTAGACCAGAATATTGATAAAGCTAAAAAATACATAGAGGACAAAGCCTTCACTTTCCCTGTGGTTCATGCAAGCTATGGTCTCAACAGTTCTTTTAAACATGAGTCAATACCAACCACCATGGTTATCAGCCCTGAAGGAAAGATGGTTTTCCGTCAAGAAGGCATGAGCAATTTTGACAGTGAAGAATTTAGGAACTTTCTTTTAAGTCTATAGGCAAGCCCTAATCTAAACTCATCACATAATCATATATCATTTTGGAAACCTCGGCCATGGCAGCAACTCCCTGGTCAGGGTTTTCCATATTTTTTGATAATAACACCAAAACATACTTTCTACCATCAGGTAACTGAACGATACCCGAATCATGTCTAACCCCTGTTATAGATCCTGTTTTATGGGCTACAATCACTTCCTTAGGTAATTTAGCAGGAATTAGCTCTTTAAAATGCTGGTCTTTAAGCACCCCTATCATTTCCTTACTTGCCTCCTGATTCACTGCCTCTCCCTTAGCTATAGCCTCCATGATCAACATTAAATCATAAGCGGTGGTAGTATTGCTCATACCCAACTCATAGGCCTTTATGTCCTCTACTCCCCGTAACACCTGAATATCCGTTGCTCCCAGATCTCGCATGCTTTGGTTAACCTTTTTCGCATCCAGATGATCAATCAAAATATTGGTAGCCAAATTGCTGCTTTTGGTAATCATCTCATAATTAAGTTCCCTGTAGGTAGTTTTTTGGCCGATTTTCCCATAAAGCCCCTCTTGACTATCTACTGAAATGTCCATGCTATAAGGACTCCCATCCACTATACTTTTAAATTCGTTGATCACCATCACTGAATCATCCAAACTTATTGCTCCATTTTCCACCTGCTTATAAAGCTCGATCATTACAGGAGTTTTCATGGTACTAGCCGCATGAAACCCCTCCTTTTCATTGATATAAAGGCTGATGGAGTCATTACCAACCATCTTAAAGGCCATCGCAAAATCCCCTTGAACAGTGTTCAAAGTAGCCTTGACATTCCTCTTTAACACTTTCAAATCCTCCATATTATTCTTCTCTTCTTTTGGGCTATTGCAGGAAATCATGAGCAATGAAAGAATTAAAATTAATGGCATATACTTTTTCATGATCTTTGGAATTTGGCAGTTGAAATTCAATGGTTAAATGGTGGCATTAATATTTTGAGTGGATATGGTATAATATCTTTTCCATTTCCTTTTTTAGTTCATTGGAACTGATCAGGTAATTGTTGTGCATAAAACTAAAATAAAGCGTCTTGCCACTTTTGGTCAGCAAATAACCACTTAAGCAATGTACTCCACTCAAGGTTCCAGTTTTGGCGTAAACGTAGGGGTGTTCATCATCAGACTTATACCAAGACCTTATCGTACCCGACTCTCCTCCTGATGGAAAATAGGCATATATTTTATCCTCGGGAACCTCCGCCCTGATCTTTTCCAAAAGCTTGATAATGCTCCTTGGTGTAAACTTATTATGACTGGAAAGCCCAGAACCATCCACCCACTGGGGTGCATCAGGCAAATCCATCAAATATTCCTTTTTCACATAATCAATAGCCTCCCCCATATCCAATGAATCAAAAAGTTCATCAGCAACCAATACCATCAGCTGCTCTGCTAAAAAATTATCACTGATCTTCAGCATCTGCTTATAAAGGGAATCGGCTGCAATCCCCTTTAATTTTTCATGTGGCCGGTTTTTGAAAGGCGTATAGTCTATTAGTTTGATATCCCTGTTTAGTCGATCACCTAACATCTCTGCAGTTAATTCAGCTGAGGTCACAAAGGGCTTATCTGTTTCAAATTCCGATGAGGCATTTTTCAGATAATAACTGAACTCATTCCTGTTTTTATCCCTGATAATACTATAATCCATAGCCGACAATTTCTTGTTCTCTATTATATGCTGCGTAAAAAAGCTTGGCGTATAAGCCATTTCCTTTTCTTCAGTAGTTTTTATAAAACGGATAATATTCCCATATATGGGCATGGCAGACCGCTCAGGACCATAGTAGTAATTGTACCAATTCCAAGACCAACCAGAACCGTAAGCGGTCACCTCATCAAAATTATTGGCCATAAACAGTTTTTTGTCAGTTTTTCCCAAAAGGTCTACTACTGAACTATCCTCGAAATCAGGGTGCAATAAAGAAGGATCTCCCGTTCCCCAAAAAACCAAAGAGTCACCACTAACCAAATAATCCAAACTATTCACTCGTTCTCCCAAAACCTTATAGGCTGCGTAAAAAGTAAACATTTTGGTATTTGATGCTGGCGTAAAGTACTTGTCCTCGTTCAAAGCATAAAGCACCTTATCTTTTGCCGGATCATATAGCATAAATCCAGTAAATCCCTGATCAAAGACCTCCGAATCCCTGACAGACTTTTTAACCTGTTGAACAGTACAGGAAGCACAAAAAATAATAGCTGCAAATATTAATTTCCTCATAGTGTTAGTAGTCAATAAAAAAATCTCCTGCATAATACAGGAGATTTTAGTTAACCTTTCCTTCAATTAATTAACGTCCCACCAGACTTTTCCATAAAGGCTTTCAGGACCACCAAACTGGCGTTGGACTGCCTCATTATAATTGTCAGTATTATTGAACTGCTCTGCCTCAATATAAATTTGTCGGTTAGGTACATCAGCACCTCCAGGAGAAACCATATTATCAGGATAACCTGTCCTTCTGTATTCGGCCCATCCTTCATATCCATGCATAAACAAATGAATCCATCTTTGGGTTGCTATCTGCTCAATGGCTCTTGCTGGATCATAAGCAATATCTGGCTGCATCATAAATGCATCCAATCCGCTCATATCAGCATTCCATTGCATCATGGAATTTTCTAACGCCATATTATAGTAATTTTCAGCCTCTGCATCTCCCCCAGAAATCCATCCAAGTTTCGCTGCCTCTGCCATAGCAAATAATGCCTGGGCATAAGTTACCAAATATACCGGAGCATCCTGTTGATGAATGGCACTTCCCAAAAGGGCATACTTTTCAGTATCGAAATCCTCGGTATCACCGAAAAGCAATCCTGTATAATCACCATCCGTTCTATTAGGATCTCCGTACACGAAAAGCCTTGGATCTCCATATGGCTTCATTTTTTCCACCAAAGTCTCACTCAATGCCCACCATTCTCTGCCTTGCAGGTCTATTTGGCTAAACCAATAATTCTGGTTGTTGGCATCTGCCAAATGTTTGAAAACCAAATTATCATCATTGGATTCCATTACACCAGCCTGCATTGCTGCAGTAAACTGCTGCTGGGCGAGACTTGGATTTACCTCAGACAATCTAAGTGCCATCAACATCCTAATCGTATTGGCCAATTTGGACCACTTAGACATATCACCATCATAAATGATGTCATTACTAATGCTACCGGACACAATTTGATTATTGGCTGCTGTCAAAACACTGAACAAATCGCTGTAAATCGATTCTTGTGTATCATATGCTGGTGTAAAGTCATCAGCACCTTGAAGTGCCTCGGTATAAGGTATATCTCCCCACCTATCTGTGATATGCCAAGTAAAGTAGGATTTAAGAATACTTGCTACCGCCAATTGATTGGGTATTGGGCCTTCATTACCACTTAAATCATCTGCATTCAATACGGTTTCCAAGTTCATCAATGGTCCTTGGTATAAACCATAAAAACTGGTACTGGACTGAGGGTAAAGGGATGCGTTTACATATTGTGTTTCAGAAAGATACTGAGACATAAACTGAGCCGATGGAGATGAACTTAACCCCGGTAAATACAACATGGCATTTGCGATTAGTTGCGTACCTGAAGCTTGGCTAGGGGCGTTTGGGTTGACATTGATATCATCATCAAACTGATCACAGCCAGAAAATAAGGCTACTAATAGTATAAATATATTTAACTTCTTCATGGTTTCTTCTCTTTAAAAGGTAACATTTAGATTAAACCCAACAGAACGTACAGAAGGCAACTGACCTGACTCATACCAACCAATCGACTGGCTTCCAGTGGAAATTTCAGCAGGGTTGATGCCCTTAGGTGCATTTTGGAAAATCATCGCTAAGTTTCTGCCTACAAGTGCTACCCTTACATTTTCTACAGGTAAGTTCCCCAACTTATTTTTGGTGAAGTTGTAACCTAATCGCACTTCTTTCAATCTTACATATGAAGCATCATACAACCAGTCTTCATAAATTCTTCTCGCTACCACTCCATAGTATGATCTAGGATTAACATAAGCTACCACATCTTCGCCAGTCTCTGCAGAAATACCTTCCACTCTTACTCCTCCACCATCTGCCACATCATCACGAACATTGAATCCTTTATCATTGATTTCGGCACTTATTGGGTCAAGTCCAGTTCTAACTGCCAACATTTTGGATCTACTGAAGAACTGACCACCGATCTGGAAGTCAACCATTGCCGCTAAATCGAAATTCCCATAAGAGAACACGTTTTGCAAACCACCATTGAAATCAGGCAATACTGTACCAAAATCATGTGTAGCATCTGTATAAAGAGGAAGATTGTTGCCATCTAACAAAATCTTACCAGTTGCTTCATCTCTTTGGTATGCCTGACCTACCAAACTTCCAAAAGGTTTACCTACATAGGAATTCAAATAGCTAGAAGTGGATGAATAAGTGGTGCTACCATACTGATATACATCAATACCCGGGTAAAGTTCAACCACTTCATTTCTGTTTCTACTGATGTTAAAGGCAATGTCCCAATTTAGTTTGCTTTGCTGTAGAGGAGATGCAGTAATCGCCAATTCAAAACCTTTGTTCTCTATTTGACCTGCATTGATAGTAGCAGATCCATAGCCACTTGCTCCAGACACATCCAAGCTTAGGATTTGGTTTTTATTGATCTGTTGATAATAGGTAAACGCCAATCCCAACTTTCCTTCGAAGAATTTCAAATCCAAACCTGCCTCATAAGAATGTGCGAAAGAAGGTTCTACATTTGGATTGTTCAGATTATCAGGCACCGCAAGTGTATTCACTGTGGAAGATCCAGAATAAATTGACCCAACATTATAAAAAGAAGTAGTACCATATGGAGACAGGTCTGACCCTGCTTGGGCATAGCTCAATCTTAACTTACCTAATGACAATGGTTTCCATTCCATTAGTTCACTGAAGACAAAGCTACCCGACAATGATGGATACCAATAGGAATTGTTTCCCTTGGGCAATGTTGATGTATTATCATTCCTGATAGAAGCATCTAAAAAATAAATATTATTATACCCTAAAGAAACCATTCCATAGATACTCTTGATTTGCTTTCTCAACTTATAAGAGTTTGTCGCTGGTCTATCAATGGAAGCATCAATATTGTAAAAACCTGGAGAAGACAAACCTCCAACGGTAGCCATGGATAGATAAGAATAATCCCTATCATAGAAATTGGTACCAAAGTTGGCATCAAGAGAGAATTTGTCCCAAGCCTTGGTGTATTGGGCCAAAAACTCATAGTTCATCTCTTTATTTTGGTACTTACCTACAGAATAACCCGGGTTTCCACGTCCACCGAAAGCAGCCCTAGAATCAATATTCTGTGTGTACATATCTGACCTAACAAAACCGCTTAACTTCAGTTCGGGAAGGACCTGATAAGTTAATCCAACATCACCGAAAAGCCTATCTCTACTATCATTCGAGAAGTTTTCATAAGCTAAAAAATAAGGGTTTGCCCAGTATAATGGAGAGAAGTTCGTTACTTCACCAGTAGAAGTACTTGGTCTTCTTAAGTTCCAGTGAAAAAAGCTGCCATCATCATACTTGTAGTTCTTGAGTCTTTCCATATCCAAACTCCTTTGGAACCATTGCCCCATGTACCTTGAACCATCCTCAGAACCTTGTCCAGGCCTTCTACCTCTGTTTGCTGCATAATTAATATTGGTAGACACCCTCAACTTCTCTGTTAAATCTGTCCCTACACTCACCCCTACATTATTTCTTTTAAGCATTGTATTGGGTTCCACTCCTTGGACTCTGGTATCGTTCAAGCTTATTCTATAATTTGAATTTTTTCCTCCACCAGTAATGGTTACACCATTATTTACATTAGTGCCAGTCTCATAATAATCCTTGATATTGTCAGGATGAGGAACAAATGGTGCCAATTGGCCATACTCGGGATCCTGTGGATAGAAGCTTTCCACATGTCTCACCATGGTTCCGTCCATAAGCGGCCCCCAACTCTCATCAACTGCTATATCAACATACTTGTCTCCATTTGGCAAAGTTCTCCATGTCTGGCTGGAACCTCCACCGTATAAATTCTGATATGGCATCAAGTTATAGACACTTTCTACAAAGACCGCAGAACTCAATTCTACTTTGACTTTGGAATCCTCTTGTCCTTTTTTGGTGGTAATCATCACCACTCCATATTGGCCCCTTATTCCATATAATGCTGATGCCGCTGGGCCTTTAAGTACGTTGATTGAAGCTATATCCTCAGGGTTTACATCTTGACCCAAGTTACCGTAATCCACTCCTGAACTACCTGAGAAATTAGAGTTTGAAATAGGCGTTCCATCTACCACAATAAGAGGTTGGCTACCACCAGAAATGGAATTGACCCCTCTGATTTTGATTTTCTGTGTTCCCCCCATACTTGCTCCTGAAGCTCCTTCTACCTGAACCCCTGCGATCTTACCGGATAATGATCCCAGCACATTTTGTTCTTTGGTAAAAGTGAGGTTTTCACCATCTACTTCTTGGGTAGCATACCCAATGGATCTTTCATCACGGGTGATTCCTAATGCTGTCACTACCACCTCACCAAGCTGAGAAACATCTTCAGCCATTACCACATCTATTTCGGTTCTGTTGTTAATAGCAATTGTTTGGGAGACGAAACCAAGGTAAGAAAACACCAAATTACCTTCTCCTTCTGAAACATCAATGGAATACATTCCATCTAAATCTGTCACTGAACCACTCGTAGTTCCTTGCAAAAGAACGCTCACTCCAGGCAGGGGAGAACCATCTTTTTGTGTAGTCACTTTTCCTGTAATCATTATCCCCTGGGCCATTACCTGAAAAACCAGAAGGTATATGAAAACAAAAAGGGACGTTCTCGTAAGTATTTTTTCCATAGAGATATGATTTATGAGTTACCAATAATAATTAAAATAAAATTTCATAAAATAAATTAAAACAGAACTAAAAACTAAACAAGATTTAAATATCAATACATTCAAAACATACTACTTCAATTTTGTAAATAATTTGTTAAGAAACAAACCGCTAAAATAAATTTCACTTAATAATCCATTTAAATTTTTGTTCATTTATTAAGCAATAAAAAAACCCCGAAAGAATTCCGGGGCTTTTTTATTGCTATTATCAACTTATCTTTTTCATATATACCCTGAATATATCATTTCATTGGGTTTTGGTTGTTCTTAATTTCCGAAAAGGCTGTCAATTCAGATTTTACTTCGTCCACCTGAATCACTTTTTCCTCTTGCTCAATATTTCCCACGCTATGATGATCGACTTCCGAAATATGCGGTGCGATGATCAAGGAAACAATGGAAGTCAGCTTGATCAAAATATTCATGGATGGCCCTGAAGTATCTTTGAATGGATCCCCAACTGTATCTCCTGTCACAGATGCCTTATGTGGTTCTGACCCTTTATATTCCATTTGCCCATTTATTTCAACTCCTTTTTCAAATGATTTCTTGGCATTGTCCCATGCTCCTCCAGCATTATTTTGGAAAATCCCCATCAGCACACCAGACACCGTTACTCCAGCCAAAACACCTCCCAGTACTTCCGGGCCAAAGCTAAATCCCACGATAATAGGCGCAAGCAAGGCAATTGCCCCGGGTGCAATCATTTCCCGGATAGAGGCTTTGGTGGAAATTTCCACGCACTTGTCATATTCAGGCTTGGCCTTATACTCCATGATACCGGGAATCTCCCGGAATTGCCTTCTTACCTCATTGACCATATCCATGGCCGCACGCCCTACGGCAGCTATGGCCAATGAAGAAAATATAAAAGGTATCATAGCGCCCACAAATAAGCCTGAGAGCACATCTGCCTTATAGATATCAATAGAGTTGATCCCTGCGAGACCAACATAAGCTGCAAACAAGGCCAAGGCAGTCAAGGCAGCTGATGCAATGGCAAAGCCCTTACCCGCAGCAGCAGTAGTGTTTCCGACTGCATCCAAAATATCTGTTCTTTCCCTTACTTTTTTATCGCAACCTGACATTTCTGCTATTCCACCAGCATTATCAGCTATAGGACCAAAAGCATCAATGGCCAACTGCATGGCCGTAGTGGCCATCATACCTGCAGCCGCAATGGCCACTCCATATAAACCTGCACTCCAAAAAGAAGCATAAATTCCTGATGCCAATACCAAAATAGGTAATACAGTAGATTCCATTCCCACAGATAAGCCGCCAATAATATTGGTGGCATGACCAGTAGAAGACTGCTTAATAATACTATTAACCGGTCTACGTCCCATAGCTGTATAATACTCTGTAATCATACTCATCAAGGCTCCGACGATCAGGCCTATAAACACCGCGCCAAATACGCCCATTTTTGTAAAAGTCGGAGAACCTTCTCTCATCATTCTGAGATCACCATCGGGCAACAAAAAGTCGATTAGAAAATAAGAAGCAGCAACAGTGAGAATGATGGAAATCCAATTCCCCTTGTTCAGGGCAGCCTGAACACTATCACTTTCACTTTTTATCTTGACAAATAGGGTCCCAATTATCGAAAACGCCAATCCAATTCCGGCAATCAATAAGGGTAATAATATCGGAGCAATTCCTCCAATTTGATCATTGGAGACAATTTCCCTTCCCAATACCATGGACGCTAAAATCGTGGCCACATAAGAACCAAAAAGGTCGGCCCCCATTCCAGCTACATCACCTACATTGTCCCCAACATTATCTGCTATGGTGGCTGGATTCCTCACATCATCCTCAGGAATGCCTGCCTCAACCTTTCCTACCAAATCTGCCCCTACATCGGCTGCCTTAGTATAAATACCTCCGCCCACTCTAGCAAAAAGAGCGATGGACTCCGCTCCCAAAGAAAAACCGGCAAGTACTTCCAATGCCTTTTCCATGTCCAGACCGTTCACATCTCCTCCTGTACTGACCACATAGACATGGTAAAAAACAATAAACAAAGAACCCATTCCCAAAACTGCTAGGCCTGCTACACCCAAGCCCATTACTGAACCGCCAGTAAAGGACACTTTTAAGGCTTTTTCCAGGCTGTTCTTGGCCGCCTCGGTGGTTCTCACGTTGGCCTTTGTGGCAATATTCATTCCTATATAACCTGCAAAAGCGGATAAAAAAGCACCCAAAACAAAGGAAACAGCTATTATTGGGGTAGAATTATCTACCAAGGTGCCTGACCAGGCCAAGATAATCCCTGCAATAATTACAAAGTAGAACAAAACCTTCCACTCTGCTTTTAAAAATGCCATGGCTCCCTTGGCGATATGTCCTGCTAATTCCAACATATTCTCATCACCATTGGCCTGTTTGTTGACCCAGGAAGATTTGATGGCCATGACTATTAAACCCAAAATCCCCAGCGCGGGGACTACATAGATAACTTGTTCCATATGAATTCAGTGGTTTTTTAATAAAATACAACTAAACAAAGATATTATTATTCATCAATCAAACAACTAACATTTTATCTCGTAAAAACACAGTTATGATAACATAAATAGCAAATAAACACCTCATTAACCGAAATATTATTTAATATTAAATTTTAAATAATATTTATTAATAAAAAGAAAAGAATTTCCTCATTTCCTTAATAATCAAGCTTATGAATATTTTTTATGGGCACAGGCGCTAATAGCGCAATCTTCCTAACTATTCTTTTAGCCTCTATGCTTAATCTCTTATATTTAATTAAAGATTTAATTATCCAATATGAAAGCAGTCATCATAAGCAAACCAGGCAAACCTGAAGTACTACAGGTACAGGAAAGAGATATTCCAAAACCAAAGGCCCATGAAGTATTGATAAAAGTCAAAGCTGCAGGAATCAACCGACCAGATATTATCCAACGAAAAGGGTTCTACCCCGCTCCACCTGATGCTCCAGCAGATATACCCGGCTTGGAAGTTTCTGGAACCATTACTGCCAAAGGTCCTGATGTGGAACATTGGCAAATTGGTGATGAGGTATGCGCACTAGTTGCTGGTGGTGGATATGCAGAGTTTGTTTGTGCACCTGCTGCTCAATGCTTACCTATCCCTGAAGGTATATCCCTGATCGATGCGGCTTCACTTCCAGAAACATTTTTCACAGTCTGGAACAATATTTTCGATATAGCCAAATTTCTGCCAGGCGAAACTGTCCTTATTCATGGAGGAAGCAGTGGAATCGGCGTGACTGCCATCCAAATGGTCACCGCTATGGGTGGGAAAGCAATAGTTACTGCTGGATCAACAGAAAAATGCGGTATCTGTGAATCTCTTGGGGCAATTAAAGCCATCAATTATAATGAAGAAGACTTTGAAGAAAAGGTAATGGAATATACCGATGAAAATGGTGTGGATATCATTTTGGACATGATCGGTGGAGACTACGGGCCTAAGAACATCAATATCCTTAAACCCAAAGGAAGGTTGGTAATGATCAATGCCATGAAGGGCAAAATTGCAGAAATAGACTTGATGAGGGTGATGAAAAATCAATTGACAATCACTGGTTCTACCCTTCGTCCTAAACCGATTGATTATAAAGGTAAAATAGCCCAAAATCTGCTAAAACATATTTGGCCACTGTTTGATGAAAAAATAAAACCGGTCATCTATACAACTTTCCCAATGGAAAGGGCCACTGAGGCCCATCAACTCATGGAAAGTTCCAAGCATATTGGTAAAATACTGTTGCAAAATACAGAAACAATATAATGAATGATATTTAATAAAATTAAACAAAAGTCAATCAATAAATGGTTTTAGTGTTTTAATAAGAAAAAAATCAAGTAGCTTTAATTAGAAACAACATGACTTATCCTATGAATGGCTTTTTAAAATTATTTACATTCCTGCTGGCGATTCAGATTCTAGCAGCCTGTCAAAATCAAAATAAGGAACAAACAGAAAACCTTAAAAATACCCAAATCATCACCAATGTAAACCTAATTGATATCAGAACAGGAGATATCAATAAAGCACAAGTGATTATAGAAGATCAAAAAGTAAAAAGCATCTTAGCACCGAGCAATAAAACAATAAAGGATGCTGTTTTGATCAATGGAGAGGGAAAGTATCTCGTTCCAGGATTGGCAGAGATGCACGCGCATATCCCTTCTGTAATTTGGAACGATCCCCAAATGGAAGAAACCTTATTCTTGTATCTTTCCAATGGTGTCACTACTATTAGAGGTATGCTAGGTCATCCTCTGCATTTGACACTAAGGGAAAAAGCAGATAGCATGGCCATTTTAAGCCCAAGAATCTATACTTCCAGCCCCTCCCTAAATGGCAATAGTGTCACTACAGTGGAACAGGCCCAAAGCATGGTCACAAACTTCCAAAAAGAGGGTTATGACTTCCTTAAGCTTCATCCAGGAATACGTTTACATGTATTTGATGAGATCGTAAAAACGGCAAATGAAGTAGGAATTCCCTTTGCGGGTCACGTTTCCACTTTGGTAGGAATCAGACACGCTTTGGAAAGTAAATATGGCAGCGTGGACCATATAGATGGTTTTTTAGAAGGTTTGGTTCCGGAATCATTGGAGGTCAATCCTAGTGAAAACGGATTTTTCGGATACAATTTCACTTCTTTGGCAGATACCAGCCTTATACCCGAACTTGTCCAAATGTCCTCAGAAAATAAAGTGTGGGTAGTACCTACCCAAAGCCTGTTCACCCGCTGGTTCTCCCCTATTCCTGCTGATTCTTTGGCCAATCAGCCAGAAATGCAGTATATGGCTCCTGAAGTGATTGAAAACTGGACCAACAGCAAAGTAAACCTTACGGAGGGCGAAGGCTATGATCCTGAACAATGGGAAGATTTCATGCACATCAGAAAGCGATTGATCAAATCCTTACATGATAATGGACAAGGCTTATTATTGGGATCAGATGCTCCACAAGTATTCAATGTTCCTGGCTTTTCCATCCAACATGAACTCCAAGCCATGGTTGATGCTGGCTTAAGCCCCTTGGAAGCATTACAGATTGGCACAATCAACCCGGCAAAATATTTTAACCAATCTGGAAAATTCGGAGAAATCAAGGAAGGAGCAAGTGCAGACATGATTTTATTGGACAAAAACCCCTTAGAAGATATCAGAAATATGGAACACCCAGCTGGGGTAATGGTCAGGGGAACTTGGATAAGCAGAGACGAAATTGACCAAAAGTTAAAATCCATATCTGATAAATTCAAGACAGAAAAATAACATCATAAAAAACTGATTTACAGAAAAATATATACATATACAAAAATCAATGAAACCTTTTCTCAATAATAAATGTATATACATTAAATTCAACTACATTAATTAATCCAGGAGGATATCATGAAGGATACAGCAATAAAAAAAATCAGACAATTAGGTTTCCAGTGGCAGACCCAAGATCCATTCTTGTTTTGTGCCTACCATTTGGATGATTACCCTGAAGGCAATGAAAGCCTAGGTCCAAAAGCTTCTTTGGAAGGAAGAAACATAGGTCAGGATTTCACTATTAAAGATGGCTGGAGAATGTACCATGGTTCTAAAGTTCCTGGATTTCCAGCGCATCCCCATAAAGGCTTTGAAACGGTTACGCTCGTAGAAAGAGGTTTGGCTGACCACTCCGACTCCTTGGGCGCTGCCGGTAGATTTGGAGAAGGAGATGTACAATGGATGACAGCTGGCAAAGGGGTAATGCACAGTGAAATGTTTCCATTGCTCAACCAAGACAAAAAGAATCCTTTGTTACTTTTCCAATTGTGGTTAAATCTTCCCAAAGCCAGTAAAAATGTGCCTCCACATTTCAAAATGCTATGGGCAGACACTATTCCTTACCATAATGAAGTAGACAAAAATGGCAACAAAACTCAAATTAAGGTAATTGCTGGACAAATCGGTGAAACCAAAGCTCCAGCACCCAATCCTGATTCTTGGGCAGCAGATCCTGAAAACCATGTGGCTATTTGGACCATCAAAATGGATGCTCATGCTATTTGGACACTTCCTGCAACAGAAGAAGGCATAAACAGGAGCCTGTTCTTCTACGAGGGAAGTCAATTGGAAACAGAGGGCTTCGAACTGCCTGAGGGACATTCTATAGACTTGTATTCTGAAAAGGAAATTACCTTTGTAAATGGAGATCAGCCAGCTGAATTACTCTTTTTACAAGGTAAGCCTATCAATGAGCCTGTAGTACAACATGGTCCATTCGTAATGAACAGCAATCAGGAAATTCATCAGGCCATAAAGGAATTCCAGACTACCCAATTTGGAGGTTGGCCTTGGCCGAATCATGAGCCTACCCATCCAAAAGAAAGGGGAAGATTTGCTATTCATGCAGATGGTAGAGAAGAAATAAAAGATTAATGCTCAAGAGGCTGTTTCTTTAGGAAGCAGCCTCTTATTTTTTGGTTTCAAATAAGGTACCCCAAGAGAATTCTTGCATTGATTTTTTTAGACTTTCTATGGCTTTATCCTCATAGTTATGTTGATTAGAATCCAGTTCAGGTAATAGCACGACTTCATCAAAACCACTTTCTATGGCTTCATCTTTTTCTCCGGAAGTAATGATTAGACATTTTTTTCCCATAGACTTCACCAGCTGAAGTAATTCATAGCTCCCCTTCCCTCCTGCCGATTGGCTATCAAATCGGCCTTCTCCGGTTATTATCCAATCTGCGGCTTTTACCTTCTCCACCATTTTGACCTGATCAAAAAAATATTGAGCTCCGGATTTTATCTCCACCGGAAAAAAGGCACTCAAGCCCAGTGCAATCCCACCTGCAGCTCCAAATCCCTCCCTATCCATTAAAACTCCTTTAGACTTCTTCTGTAAAAGTTGAAAAAGGCTTTTGGCTGAATCCTCAAATGCTGAAATATCATCAGGAGCTATCCCTTTCTGTGGCCCAAAAACAGGAATTGCTCCCTTTGGCCCAAAAAAGGTATTGTCCACATCACAAAGACAAGTAAAGCGAATAGGCTGCCTTTTCGCTGGTCTTTGGATATGGGCTATTCGGGAGATAAATCCATGACCAAACATCGAAATCTCTCTACCATTTTGATCAAGAAAAAGAAAACCCAAGGCCCTCAAAATACCCGTTCCCATATCCACGGTGGCACTGCCTCCAAGTCCAAGTATTACTTCATTCACTCCTTCCTTAATAGCTTCAACAATGAGCTCCCCAGTACCATAAGTACTGCTCAGATTGGCATCCACTTGAAAAGGCTTCAGCCCATCCAAACCACTAACAGTGGAAACATCCAGCATGGCTTTGTTTTGACTTTTATTCAAATAAAAAACACCTGCCTTAGGCCTTCCAATAGCATCTAAGGCCGTACATTCCCTAGGCTCCCATCCCAACTCATTGGCCAATAAAAAGCAAGTCCCATCACCTCCATCGGCAATGGGACTTGTTTGTATATCAAGATTGGAATCAACGGCTAGAAGGCCATTTTTGATGATTTTGGCGGCCAGATCCGCCTTAATGGTTCCTTTGAAGGCATTTGGAGCTATTAGGATGTTCATATATCCTTTTCCTTCATTCTTTTGAAATAATCCTTGGTTGCAGCAATGACCTTAGGTGAAAGATAAATGGCCGAAATCATGGTTGGAAAAGCCATGATAGCATACATCCCATCCACAAAACTCATCACCACTTGCAAGGATACCACTGCCCCTCCTACTATGGTAAGCAAATAGAAATAATTATAATAATCAGCCTTGTCTGCCCCAAAAAGATAATTGAAGCACTTGTGGCCATAATAGCTATAGGTAAACATCGTAGACAATGCAAATACCAATACGGCAGCCATTAAAAAGTATTTACCTAAACCAGGAATACCACTTTCAAAGGCAGAAAGGGTCATCAACACACCGTCCTTTTCTCCGGATTCCCAAACACCTGTAACCATAATGGTCAGGGCAGTCAAAGTACATACTATTATCGTATCAATAAATGGGCCCAACATGGCAATCAAGCCCTCCCTAACTGGCTCCTCATTTTTGGAAGCTCCATGAACCATCGGTGCTGTACCAATACCTGCTTCATTGGAAAAAGCAGCCCTTCTAGCACCTGTAATAATCACCGCCCCTACTGATCCTCCTAAAACAGCCTTGCCAGAGAAGGCATCTTCCACAATAAACAATAATGAAGATATAATTTGGTCATTGAACCGCACCAAAATCAGCACAACACTGATAAAATAAAGACTGACCATAAAAGGTACAAGTTTTGAGGCCACGTTGGCTATCCTTTTAATTCCTCCTAAAATAACTGTAGCAACTAAAATCATCATTGAAATTCCCAAGATCCATCGTGTGCTAGCACCATGATCAAGCCCAAAAGGCTTTAACATCACTACTCTCAAAACATCAGTCAGCTGGTTTGCCTGAAATATGGACAATAGTCCCAAAATCCCTGCGACACAAAATATAATGGACAAGGGCTTCCACTTCTTGCCCATCCCCTCTTCTATTACATACATTGGACCACCTTGAATATGTCCCGCACTGTCTTTTCCTCGGTACATGATCGCCAAAGTACAGGTAAAATATTTGGTAGCCATTCCCACAAAAGCAGATACCCACATCCAGAAAATAGCTCCTGGCCCACCAGTACTAATGGCCAATGCAACGCCACTGATATTGCCCAAACCTACAGTAGCAGCAATGGCTGAACTCAAGGCCTGGAAGGAAGTAATATCCCCTTTTGCATTTGGATCATCATATTTTCCACCTACCACTTTCATGGCATGCGCAAATCCCCTGAAAGGAATCAGGCCTGAATAAAGAAATAAGAGGGTTCCTCCGCCCAATAAAAGGTAAAGCAACGGCCATCCCCATATCCAATTACTAAAATCAATAATTAATTGCCCCATAAGATCCGGTAGTTCTTTAACGGTTTTTCATGGCCACTTGGCCGCTATATAAATTAAAACAAAATGAATATTAGCACCAATTTCCATTTAATCCAAACCTTAGCAGGATTCTGAATCCTAGTTAATTGCCATTAATGATTGGACTTCAATACTTAATATCTGATATGCTTTGATTTAGTATCATGGATTTATGCTTAGAGTCCAATAAATTGCTAGTGAATTTAAAGCTCACTGATTTCTCTGATTTGCACAGATATATTTTATCTAAAAAGAAAATACATTGATTTTTCTAGTCACTAAAGCTATTTTAACCTTTCATATCCAACAATTTCTCAGTAAAAATCCTTGCCATTCGTGAGGACTTCCCTCTGTCTTCAGAAAGTATATACTTTTATAAAATACCGCATTTCAATAATAAAAAACATAGCACTATCTGATAATCCTTATTATTTTTGGTTTCAGTTTGATAATCAGTATATGGTACAGCAAAAGGGAAAAACAGTAGTCATCAAGATAGGTTCCAATGTATTGACCCAAGCAGACGGATCCCCGGACAAATCACGCATGGAAGCCCTTGTACATCAAATGGTTTACCTTCGAGAACAAGGGGTAAAAATTGTATTGATCTCTTCAGGGGCAGTAGCCTTTGGACGAAAGTCAACGGTTTTTGAGGAAAAAACTGATCCGGTCGTTCAAAAGCAAATTCTTGCCGCTATCGGTCAGATAGAACTGATCAATTCCTATAAATCCCTTTTTGGTAATCGTCAAACTCCCATAGCACAAATAATGGTCACCAAAAGTGATTTCAGGGATAGAAAGCATTACCTGAATATGAAAAACTGCCTGGAAGGATTGGTAAAAAACAATATCATCCCAGTTATCAATGAAAACGATACTGTGGCAGTCACTGAGCTGATGTTCACGGACAATGATGAATTAGCAGGATTAGTAGCAGCCATGATGGATGCACAGGAAATGATCATTTTAAGTAATGTGGATGGTATTTTCAAGGGCCATCCCAATGATCCTGACTCGGAGTTAATCGAACATGTAGACGCCAAGTCTCCATCTATGAACAGCTATATCTCCTCTAGCAAATCTTCCTTTGGAAGGGGTGGGATGCTAACCAAAATGAATATGGCCAAAAAATCAGCCGATTTGGGGATTGGAGTGATAATAGCCAATGGCAAAAGAGAAAATGTACTGGTAGACTATTATCAAAAGACACTTCGTTGTACCTACTTTGAGCCTTCCAAGGCCAAACTTAACCCCAAAAAGTGGATCGCCCATAGTGACCATTATTCAAAGGGCGAATTAATCATTAGCAGCGGAGCAGAAAGTGCCCTAAAATCCAGTAAGATTACCAGCTTACTCCCTATCGGAGTTTTAAAGGTAAAAGGAGACTTTATAAAAGGTGAAATTATCAGAATAATCAGTGAAGATGGCAGAAAAATTGGTTTAGGTAAGGCGGCTTATGGCGCTAAAGTAGCTATCGAAAAAATAGGTATAAGTAATCAGAAACCCATAATCCATTATGATTACCTCTACCTTCACCACAACAATCAGTAATTATGAATTTACAAGATACATTCTCTAAGGTCAACAAAGCCAGTAGGTCTCTGGCATTGCTCACAGAAGATAAAATCAATAAAACATTAGATGATCTTGCCCAATTAACATGGGAAAACATCCCAGAAATATTGGCAGCCAATGAAAAGGATCTAGCAAGAATGGATCCGGAAGATCCAAAATATGATCGACTTAAGCTTACCCAAGCAAGAATAGAAGCGATTGCTGCAGATATCTTAAATGTGGTCAAACTCCCTTCTCCCCTGAACAGAACCTTGTCAGAAAAATCCTTGGAAAACGGGCTGAAATTAACAAAGGTATCCGTTCCCCTAGGTGTGATTGGTATTATTTATGAAGCCAGACCCAATGTAACCTTTGATGTGTTCAGTCTTTGCCTGAAATCAGGAAATTCCTTGGTGCTAAAAGGAGGTAGTGACGCCCATGATTCCAATACAGCCATCGTTAAACTGATCCACCAAGTGCTTGAGAAAAACGAAATTGATCCCAATATAGTAGCCTTGCTACCTCCTGACAGGGAAGCCACTGCTGAGATGCTTCAAGCGGTAGATTATATTGATATTATCATCCCAAGGGGAAGCCAGGGACTAATCAATTTTGTAAGGAATAATTCCAAAGTACCTGTCATTGAGACTGGAGCTGGTATAGTTCATACTTATCTGGACAAATCCGGAGATATCGAAAAAGCAGCCAAAATCGTTACCAATGCCAAAACCCGAAGGGTGAGTGTCTGCAACGCATTGGACTGTTTGGTGATCCATCAGGATAAACTGGAAGATTTACCCAAAATCGCTAAATCTCTAGGAGAAAAGCAGGTAAAAGTCTTTGCTGACAAACCAGCCTATGAGGTCTTAAAAGAAAGCTATCCTAAAGCTTTATTATTTGAAGCTGAGGATGAACATTTTGGAACTGAATTCCTGGCCATGACCATGTCCATTAAAACGGTTCCTTCAATGGAGTCTGCTTTGGAACATATTGCCAAACACAGCTCCAAACACAGTGAAGCTATCGTAGCTGAAGATCAGGCTGCTTTGGACATTTTCCTAAAATCTGTCGATGCAGCGGCGGTTTATGCCAATACCTCCACGGCCTTTACCGATGGAGCCCAATTTGGCCTAGGCGCTGAAATAGGTATTTCTACCCAAAAGCTACATGCCAGAGGCCCCATGGCCTTGGAAGAGCTTACTTCTTATAAGTGGATCATTCGTGGAGATGGCCATATTAGGGATTAGATCAGTTGCACCCTCAATATTCAAAACATTATCACTAAAGCCGAGTTAGAAGCTCAGCTTTACTTTTTTCTAAATCATCGGATAACCATCTAAATTTCCAAAAAGTTGAATACATAGGTTTTGTTAAATGTGAATACTAAACTTGCCTTGAAAGGCAAAAATATTCCAATACTGATATATTATAATAAAATCAATATTTTCTATTGCCTTAACCAGAAACATGCACTTTCTTGTAACTTTATAAGCCATTAACCAGAAAAGCTTTGAAAGCAATTACCCGAAACCAATATGGAAACAGTGATGTCCTCCAAATAAGCCACATTGGAAAGCCTGTCCCCTCCTCTAAGGAAGTATTGATAAGAGTTCATTTTACAACCATTAACAGGACTGATTGTGGAATATTAACCGGGAAGCCCTTTGCCATTCGATTTTTTACTGGCCTATTTAACCCCTCTTCAAAGGTCACTGGAACTGATTTTGCTGGTGAGGTGGTGGCCATTGGTCAAAACGTAAAGAACTTCAAAGTTGGAGACCGAGTTTGGGGCTTAAATGACGAAGGGCTAGCTTCTCAGGCTAAGTTTATGACAATAAATGAAAACAAGGCTGTTTGCCTGATTCCAGAAAATATTAGCTACCAAGAAGCTGTTGCTTCTGCAGAAGGAGCTCATTATGCCTATAATTTTGTTAATAAAGTTCATCTCAAAAAGGGAAATAAAGTGCTCGTAAACGGTGCAACTGGAGCCATTGGTTCTGCTGCCCTTCAGATCCTAAAAAGTCAAGGAATCTATGTTACTGCAGTGGGAAACAGCAAAAATATAGATTTGCTAAAGTCCCTTGGTGCGGACAAAATCTATAATTTCGAAAAAGAGGATTTCACTGAAATAGATAAGGAAAAGTATGACTTTATTTTTGATGCTGTAGGAAAGAGTTCTTTCGGGAAATGCAAAAAGCTGCTCGTGAAAAATGGTATTTATATTTCCTCAGAACTTGGCCCAAATGCTGAAAACCTGTACTTGCCCTTGCTTACAAAGTTCAAAAAAGGCAGAAGGGTGATCTTTCCAGTTCCACAAAACTGTAAAAGGAGCTTATTATTTGTCAAGCAGCTTATGGAGAAAGGCAAGTTCAAAGCAGTCATAGACAGATATTATCAGCCTGAGGAAATTAAAGAGGCTTATAATTATGTCATGAGTGGACAAAAGACCGGAAATGTACTTATTAATTTCTCATCTGATCAAAATCCATTAGATTAATTTACATCAACTGGATCAAATGGAGCGGTTAACTTAACTATATCATTAAATCAGTAGTATTTTGAAACTCATAACTACCCCTGAAGTCGCTGCAGTATTTGCTGAATACCCTGACTTTGTTAGGCATAAAATGCAGGATTTGAGAGAACTGGTCATCAAAACTGCCAAAGAAATAGAAGGAATTGATGAACTGGAAGAAACCCTGAGATGGGGAGAGCCCAGCTATATCTGTAAAAAGGGTAGCACACTTAGGATGGACTGGAAAGCCAAATCCCCTGACCAATATGCCATGTATTTTAAATGCACCAGTAGATTAGTTGAAACTTTTAAGTTGGTTTTCGAAGACAAATTTCAATTTGAGGGTAAAAGGGCCATAGTTTTTCAAATAGACCAAAAAATCCCAGAAAAAGAACTAAAAGCATGTATCAGGGCTGCCCTTTCTTATCACAAGGTAAAGCAATTGGACGATTTAGGAATTCAGTATTAAGAACAATTGAACAAAAGTCAACAACTTAGGTAGGTTAAAATAGAACAACTCACACTGAAGTTAAACTACTATTAAACAACACGATAGTTATTGAACTTAATTCAACAACAACTCTTTCATTCATACTTCAAAAAAGGTCCAACCAATAGGTCGGACCTTCTTCTTATTATTCTCAAGTTATTAACCATTGTAATGGCTATAACTGTGTCATTTTACTTTCTCAAATCTTTGTAGGCATTGATCAAGCCGTTGGTAGAAGCATCATGTGAGCCCACTTTTTCATCCCCTTCCAATTCTGGAAGGATATTCTTGGCCAATACCTTACCCAATTCCACACCCCACTGATCAAAGCTGAAAATGTTCCAGATAGCACCTTGAACAAAGATTTTATGCTCATACATCGCTACCAAAGCTCCCAAAGTATAAGGATCAACACGTTTCACCAAAATGGAATTGGTAGGTCTGTTACCTTCAAATACTTTATGAGGTGCCAATTTTTCAATCTCCTCTTCAGATTTCCCTGCCGCTTTGAGCTCTGCCTTCACCTCTTCCAAAGACTTGCCATTCATCAAGGCCTCAGTTTGGGCAAAGAAATTGGACAATAACTTCACGTGATGGTCCCCAACCGGGTTATGGGAAATGGCAGGTGCAATAAAATCACAAGGAATCAAATGCGTTCCCTGATGGATCAATTGATAGAAAGCATGTTGCCCATTAGTGCCTGGCTCTCCCCAGATGATGGGTCCAGTAGTATAGTCCACTTTCTCTCCAGTTCTGGATACATATTTACCGTTGCTTTCCATATTTCCTTGTTGGAAATAAGCCGCAAATCGGTGTAAATATTGGTCATAAGGAAGGATAGCCTCAGAAGATGCACCAAGGAAATTGGTATTCCAAATACCGATCAGAGCTAATATCACTGGGATATTTGACTTCAATTCAGTTCCCTTAAAGTGATTATCCATGGCATGAGCTCCCTCCAATAATTTCTCAAAGTTATCAAAGCCAATCGCACAGGCAATTGGCAGTCCAATAGCCGACCATAGAGAGTATCTTCCTCCTACCCAGTCCCAAAAAGCAAACATGTTTTTGGTATCTATTCCAAAGGCAGCCACAGCATCAGCATTGGTAGACAAAGCCACAAAATGCTTGGCAATAGCTGATTCATCCTTTGCAGCCTCCAAGAACCAAGATCTGGCAGAATGCGCATTGGTCATGGTCTCCTGTGTGGTGAAAGTCTTAGAAGCAATAAAGAAAAGGGTAGTCTCTGGATCCACCTTTTTCAAGGTTTCGGCAATATGGGTTCCATCCACATTGGAAACAAAATGGATATCCAAGCTTTCATTTTGGTAAGGTTTCAATGCCTCCGTCACCATCACTGGCCCCAAATCACTACCGCCAATACCAATATTGACCAAAGATTTGATCGGTTTGCCTGTATAGCCTTTCCATTCTCCGGCATTGATTTTATCTGCAAATTCCTTCATTTGCGCCAGCACTCCATTAACATCAGGCATCACGTCCTTGCCATCTACTTTAATAGGACTATTCGAACGGTTTCTTAAGGCAGTATGCAGCACCGCTCGATCTTCTGTTTGATTGATATGCTCACCAGCAAACATGGCTTCAATGGCAGATGGTAAGTCCGTCTCCTTGGCCAATTCAAAAAGTGCGGACATCACTTGGTCATCTACCCTGTTCTTAGAGTAATCAAGTAAAATATCTTCAAATTTGATTGAATATTGATCAAATCGTGATGCATCTGCAAAAAGTGATTTGATAGTTTGCCCCTTTTGGTCTTCAGAAAGGGTGCTAAGTTTCTTCCAGGCTCCTGTTTGGGTTGGATTGATGTTTTTCATGTGTTTGTTTATGATTTTAATAGGTCACATGGAACCCCTGCCAAAAGATGGACAGGTTTACTGAATAAAAAATCACAAAGGCGGATTATTTATCCATTTTGGTTTCATTAATTAAGGTCTAGGGAGCAAAAATAAGATTTATATTGGACCAATAAAATTATCATTCAATTAACCAAAATTTAAGAAAATCCCGATTGACTTATATCCCCTCCTACCTTTCTGATAATGCTGGTCAATTTTCTCTGACTATCCATCAATTTGCATGTAGATCAAGAAAGGCATAATATTATCCATAACTCCGTTAGTCGGATTTTGGAGCATTCGGTTTTGGGCAGTTGATGGTGGCGTTAAGAAAATGAGTTAGCTCGCATAGTGAACAAGCGTGATCCACTTATTTTTAGCTAGTAGTGACTGGCACAAAATCAAATTGAGGAGCGATAATCGTATTCGAATCTTCATTTGATCAATTTGAAGAATGCTACACAGCCTAGATTTTCTGCCTTCCACAGGCAAGGTTTGCCTACTTTTTCATCGATGGAAATGCGGAGCATTCATGATGACCATTAAGAATAAAACATTACCTGAATAAAAAGTAGGAAAGATCATTTAAGTAAAAAAACAGTAGTAAATTTCCCTACCTGTAAAATTGCATATACACATATAATATTTATCCAAACAGGATTTTTTGCATGTGTTGGTAATTGTTCAGAAAATCCTTGGTCACCCTAAAAGTATCCGTTTCTTCATAGTTGATTTTTCGAATTCCCTTATTAGAAAAATCATAAATATCCGCATGAGGATAAGACAAAAGAATGGGAGAATGCGTCGAAATGATAAATTGAGAATTGTTTTTCACTAATCTATGAATATGGACCAATGCCTCCATTTGTTTGGATGGACTAATTCCAGATTCAATTTCATCAAAAAGGTAGAAGCCCTTTCCCAGTAGTCTTTTTTCTAATAAGGTCATGAAGGATTCACCATGAGACCTCGTATGCAGGGACCGATTTCCATAAGCCAAGTGAATATCATCAGCTATCCGATCTATCTCAGAAGCTACATTGTAAAAAGATTCGGCCCGTAAAAAGTAACTATCCTTGGGTCTTGTAATCCCCCTTATCATTTTTAAATCCTCAAAAAGGAGGCTATGCGTTTCTTCTGTGGCAAAGTGAAAGTGCCTGCTTCCGCCTTCCGGGTTAAGCCCCATCCCAATAGCGATCGCTTCCAATAAAGTGGATTTTCCGCTACCGTTTTCTCCAACAAAGAAAGTTACTGGACGGTCAAAAGACAGCTCCTTTAATGAGGATAAAGCAGGAATATCATAAGGATATCCCCTCATATTGGTCTTCTTCTTTCGAATCGACTGCAAATAGTTCGGGTTGTCATACATTATATTAGTCCTTTGTCCTCCAATTCTCTTTTTAAGGAATAATAGTTTTTCAATTTACTTTCAATGATCATATCATTGACTTCATTCTCAGTTCTTATATTGACCGGTTGGCTTAATCCCTCTTTGTCTTTTTTATCTTTGATTTTGATCGTGATTTCATCATTCAGGAAAATAGCTTCTTGTAACCAGTCAAAATGTTGATGGTTTTCCGGATTATATCCACCAAGATGGACTGTTATTTCATCTTTTGTTTGGTTTTTAAGTCGGCAAAGACTAAAAGTCATTACTCCATGATTTATGGCTGTCTGTACCTTATTTTGTTGATTAATCTTAATTTCAAAAATGATCATCTAAAATTTATTTAATTCTGAAAATTACATTTATAAAAAGGCCATTCGCCTCTATAAGACAAACAATTTTATTTCCCAATTTGAAGCAGGTAATCCAAAAATCTCTGACCTTGCTCTTTATAATATGTGAGAGGTTCACGATCCACATATTCTTGGATTTCTTCAATATATTCTTTGGTTATTGGATCGGAAATTGAAGCTTGCAACTGTGTCAGTTTTTGTGCTGCCCTTTTGTTTTCTTGAAATAGTTTCCTGATGGAATCAGAGAGCCTAGTTCCATTTTTGATTGAAGCTCCAAGCGTATCATTTATTTTCTTTAATGTCCCTTGATAAATCTTTAATTGACTTTCGTTCAAATGAGCTGTGAGGAAGTTCAAAAGTGATAAGGAACAGTTTAAACCAATATCATAGCGCTTTAAGGTAAGTTCTGCCAGATCTACTGCCTTATTGATAGCCTCAATTCTTTCCAAAAGGCGAACCAATGAAAGAGAATTCACGCCTATTTCATAATCATCCCTTGGGGTTTTGTTTATACTTTCTTCAAGCAATTCATGATAGATTGACATGGCCTTGGGGAAATCCCCAATATCTTCGTGGATTTTGGCTTTTGTGGAATAAAACACAGCCCTAATACCTTCAAAATCAGGACCTCCACTGTTTCTATCTTCAAAAGCAGCCAATTCTTCAAGCGCTACAGAAGGCTCAGACTTGAATACCTTTACAAGTAGATGATGGAATTCGTCCTGAATAGCATGATTTTGTTCCATAGGTGCTTAAATTTTTAAAGTTCAACCAACTCTATTGCCCTCTAATTTAACTATTCTCCTCTTTCATACATTCTATAAAGCGCTAATACAGCTTCAGTAACCTTGATACTTTCAGGAAGTTGTACTTCCATTTCATGTGCTATATTCTCTATAAGGCCTTTATACTTGTACAGCCCTTCTTCATCCCCCTTTGCTAAGATCTTCAGTAAATATAGTGTACCTGACCATTCGATTTGGTATTTGTCCAAAGTGCTCCGAGCAATACTAACTGCTTCTTGATTTCTTTCGGTCAAATCCAGGAATTTAGCCAGGGTAAATGAAGTCCCAGAAGCTTGGACTAAATCACCAGTAGAGGAATGTAAAAGTTCATATAATAAGTCTATTGCTTCCTCTTCCCTTTGGGTTTCAAACATAAAAGTGGCCATAAAATTCTGGCATGTTTGCTGAATAGCAGCGTAATCTACTTTTTCAATATTGGCCTCATGGAACGCTGTAAATAATTTCAGGTTTTCTTCATCAGTTCTTTTTGTTATGGAAATCAATAAATCACGAAAACTACTTTGTACAGGACTTCTTTGTTTCATTTTTTTAATTCTATTTAATTTCCATCATGTCAAAATTTACTTTGCTATATTTTTCAAAATGAAAAGCTCACTAAGTTGGATACTTAAAAAACTGTTCATAAAAATTGAAATCAGGATAAAATATTCCTAGAATAAATTTAGCTACCCATTAATGTCTTACAAAAACTCATAGGATAATTATTCATTTAGCCTAAAGCTCCCTATTTATCCAGTTGGCTACTTCCAAAAATGATTTTCTTGAATAAGCTCTTTTCTTACTTTTTGGCATTTCTTGACTGATTCCAAGCAAAAAGTTCAAACTATCCGAAGGCTGAGCCTGCTTATAAGAATGGTTGATGCTGTCCAATAATATCACTTGGTAGTTGCTTTTTGAACTGCTTTTAAACAAATTTTCAATGCCAGTTATATTCTCCTCCCACTCCAGCTTCTCATCCATCTTTCCATAGATCACCAATGCGGGACAGCTTATTTTAGGGTAATATAATCCAGGCTCAAATTGAATATAAGCGATCCTATGCGGATTCAGCCACTGGATAGAATCCATCTTGTAGGTCTTATCAAGGTTTCCGAAAAGATTTGGGTCTTTGTCCGCATATTTCTCATAATAATACCGCTTACTTTCCTTAAGCAGACCTTGCATGGTAGCTATATCCTCATTTCTATTGATTATTTCAATGGTCTTCCTTACCGATGAACGCATAGCTGCTTTAATTTCTTCCTCCCCCTGATAAATTTTATCAAGGGCATTAGAAAATTGTGAATAGCTCAATTCATCGCCAGCTATTCCCTGAGTGGACATCAAAACCACAAAATCAATCTCAGTGTTTCTTGATGCAGCAATAGCTACTGCGGCTCCTCCTTCACTGTGTCCCACTAGTCCAATCTTGGCATGGGTAAATCGTGGGTCATCATGCAATGCCATAAAGGCCTTTTCTGCATCTGCGGCCTGTCCGTGCATGGTATAGTCTTTTTTTCTAGCTAAAGCGGGGTCAATAAATGATCGGTTATCATACCTCAGCACCGCAATGCCATTGCTTAGAAGAATATCTGCCAGCTCGCTGTATAAGCCTCCATAATCCCTTGAAATCGGAAGTGGTGGAGAAACTAAAATAACCGCTTTCTCAATAGCATTATGGCTGACATTATTCGGAACGCTTAGCGTCCCCGTTAAAATCAAATTATCAGCAGCCCTAAATAAAAAAGACTCTTCATGTATTTGTAGTTCCTTCTCCAACACAACATTGCCCTTTCCTCCCCAGAGGAAAGTCCAAAAGTTGATGATTAGAAAGAGGGAAACTTTTATCATAGCTTCAATATAATATATAACCACAGATAAGAAGGATGAAAACAACTCGTTTTAACCCTTGTCTATCTGTGGTCAATCATTAGAAGTTTTAGAACATGGAAATCAATCCTGCTTTAAAAATTGCCTGAGGACATAATGTAGAATCCCACCGTTTTTATAATAGGCCACCTCTATCTCTGAGTCCAATCTACATATCACCTCAAAATTGACTTTGGCACCGCTGTCCTTTTCTGCCTCCACCTGTAATTTTTTCAAAGGCCTAAGCTCATCGCTGATACCTTTAATGCTGATTTTTTCCTTGCCATCCAGCCCCAATTCTTCGGCAGATTGACCTTCAGCATACTGTAAAGGCAATACACCCATTCCCACCAAATTAGACCGGTGAATTCTTTCATAGCTTTCTGCAATGACAGCTTTAATTCCCAAAAGATTGGTGCCCTTTGCTGCCCAATCTCTTGAAGAGCCACTACCATATTCCTTGCCAGCCAAAACCACCAAAGGTGTATTCGATTCAATATATTTTTCGGCAGCTTCGAAGACAGTCATTTCTTCACCAGAAGGTATATGTGTCGTATAACCTCCTTCTTGTGTGGCTAATTGGTTCTTGATTCTCACATTGGCAAAGGTTCCCCTGACCATCACTTCATCATTACCGCGCCTGGAACCATAGGAATTAAAGTCTTTCTTCTCCACTCCTCTCCCAACAAGGTACTTGCCTGCTGGAGAAGTAGCTGCAAAGGCACCTGCTGGAGAAATATGGTCTGTAGTGATAGAATCTCCCAGTTTCAATAATACATGACTATTTTCAATATCCTTGGGTACTGGCACCTCACTGGAAATTCCTTTGAAGAATGGGGCTTCCTTGATATAAGTTGATTTATTTGACCACTGGTAAACCTGGTCATTAGGAGCCTCAAGGGCCTTCCATTGCTCATTTCCTTCAAAGATTTCACCATAATTTTTCTCAAAGTCTCCAGGGCTGAGCACCTTGCCCATCACCTCAAAAATTTCGTCATTACTAGGCCAGATATCCTTCAGGTAAACAGGCTCTAAATTAGGGTCATAGCCCAGTGGTTCATTATTTAAATCTACATCCACCCTACCTGCAAGTGCATAGGCCACGACCAGCATAGGGGACATCAGATAATTCATTTTAACTTGTGGATGTACCCTGGCTTCGAAATTCCTGTTACCAGATAGTACTGAAGCCACTACCAAATCATTTTCTTCTACAGCATGGGCAATATGCCTGGGCAAAGGACCTGAATTCCCAATACAGGAAGTACAGCCATATCCTACCACATGAAATCTTAGCGCTTCCAAATCATCCAAAAGCCCAGATGCTTTCAAATAGTCGGTCACCACCTTGGAGCCTGGTGCAAGTGAAGTCTTGACCCAAGGCTTTACATCCAAGCCTCGCTCCCTGGCCTTTTGAGCCACCAAGCCGGCACCTATCATCACACTTGGATTGGACGTATTGGTACAAGAAGTGATCGCCGCAATGACTATACTACCATCAGATAAAGCAAATTCTTCATTATTGATCCTAACCTCCACGGTCTTGAGGCCGTTTTTAGTTTTAGTTGCTATTTCCACATCTTCTGGTAGATCTCCAGCCTTATGGGCAGGTTGACTGCCTCCTTCCCCAAACCAACGGCTTTTGTCCCTTTTGTCAATTGGGATATATTCCCTTCCATGCACTTCCTCAAGCAACTCCCCAAACTTCTGCTTAAAATTCCTCACCAATATTTTATCCTGTGGCCGCTTAGGACCTGAAACTGTAGGCTCCACCGTGCTTAAATCCAATTCTACCACACTGCTGTAGTGTATAAGTTCTTCGTTCTCCCTCCAAAGCATATTGGCCTTGGTATAGTCTTCTACCAATTGTATTTGATCCTTTGGGCGGTTAGTCTTGGACATATAATCCAAAGTGCGGTCATCAATCGGGAAATAGGTCACCGTACAGCCAAACTCAGGAGACATATTGGAAATAGTGGCCCTATCTGGGACAGTTAGGTGATCCAGTCCTGGCCCAAATACCTCCACAAACTTCCCTACCACACCATGCTTTCTCAACAGCTCGGTGATGGTCAATACCATATCAGTAGCAGTTGTCCCTAGGGGCAATTTCCCTGTAAGCTTCAATCCTACCACCTCAGGCATAATAAAATAAATGGGCTGGCCCAGTATGGCTGCCTCAGCTTCAATTCCTCCTACCCCCCATCCAACTACTCCTATTCCGTTTACCATCGGGGTATGGGAGTCTGTTCCCACCAATGTATCAGGGAAAACCTGGTCATCTCTGGCTATGACACCTTGTGCCAAGTATTCAAGGTTTACCTGGTGGCAAATTCCCATTCCTGGGGGAACTACCGAAAAATTATCAAAAGACTTTTGCGCCCATTTCAAAAACTCATATCGCTCTCCGTTCCTCTCATACTCAACGTCCACATTTTTCTTATAGGAATAATTGGTTCCGAAGTAATCCACTTGAACCGAATGGTCGACTACAAGATCCACAGGAATGAGGGGGTTGATTTTATTGGGATCCTTACCCTTTCTAACTGCCTCAGCCCTTAGCGAAGCAATATCCACTACAGCGGGGACTCCCGTAAAATCCTGCATTAATACCCTTGCAGGTTTGTAAGGTACATCTTTATCACTCGCCTCAGGCTTCCAGCCCAATAAGGTTTCTGTATGTTCCTTCGTAATAGCAAAATCATCAAAATTCCTTAGGGCATTCTCCAAAAGAATTCTAATAGAGAATGGAAGTTGGTTAATCTTAAAACCTTGCTCTTGAAGTTTCTCTAGACTCCAATAGGTCAAGTTCCCTTTTGCTGATTGAAGTTTACTTTTGATTTTATATGGGTCTAATGGCATATCTTTAATGGTTTTGGGTTAAAAGACTTGCTTATGGATAAGCACCATAAAAACTGACTGATTCCTTAATTTAAGTTTTTTTCGTTAATTGTAAATCCATTAACAGCGGGAAATTCCCCCAACTAAAAAACCTTAATAATCACCTGATCCAATTATTAGATGAAATCAGCATTATATGTTTTTTCGATTATAATTATTTCCGCAAGCCTCATGCCATTAGTAAAAAAAGACTATTGGACTTTTAGGGTTTTTGACTATCCGCGCTTCCAAAAGCTTATATTGATATTAACCTTGATAGCCTTCTGGTTTTTCGAGGATTACGATAAATTAACACAAGTGGATTTTGGTATCTTAACTGTGCTAATCCTACTCTTTTTTTACCTATTGAAGCAAATAATTCCCTATTCCCCGTTCAGTACCAAAATGGTGAACTCTGCCAAAAAACATGAAAAAACAACACTGTCACTACTTACTGCCAATGTCTACCAATACAATCGGGATTTTACAAAAAGCCTAAACCTGATAAAAAAACTTGCCCCTGATGTATTTATGTTGGTAGAAACAGATCAGGGCTGGGCAGATGCCATGTCCAGTCTTAAAACCAATTACCCTTACTGTATCGAATTACCAAAAGACAACACCTATGGCCTCCTCTTTTACTCCAAATTTCCCTTAACAAACACCACCATCAATTATTTAATTGATAATGAAATCCCATCGGTCTTTACAGACTTGAATTTGGGGCATCAGTTGATCAGAATATATGGCATCCATCCAACCCCACCAGTCCCAGGAGAAAATACGCGCAGTACTGAACGTGATGCTGAGATTCTATTGGTAGGCAAAAAAGCCAAAGCCTATAACAAACCATGTATTATCATGGGGGATTTGAATGATGTGGCTTGGAGCTACACTACAGAGCTATTTCTCAAAATAAGTGGTATGGGCGATCCTAGAAGAGGAAGAGGGATGTTCAATACATTTCACGCCAAATACCCTATACTGAGGTGGCCACTGGATCATATCTTTGTCAGTAAACATTTCAAAGTAAAAAAACTGAAAGTTCAGCCGTCCATAGGTTCAGACCATTTTCCTATCAGCATCGAACTGGTATTGGATAAATCTATGGAAAATGAACAATTAAAAGCCGACCAAGAAGACAAAATTGAAGCTCAGGAAAAAATAATTAGCGGGATTGAATTCTAATCTAAACAAGCAAAAAAACACATCAACTGATACCTGACCAACTTGAACCGTATTCAAACACCTGCCTTCATTTCAAAACATCATAAAATAAAAATAGGGTGACCATGTATCTGGACACCCTATTTTGTTCTATTTTTTCCTTTTACCCTTATTCTTGGGCTGCAGCTTCAGCTTCTTTGGCCTCAGCTTTTTCTTTTCTTTTATGCGCCTTTCTCATGATCCAAGCATATTTCAAGGCTTCAAGATTTTCATTCAATAATTCTGTGGTTACCTCTGCATTGGCGAGGCTTTCTTTTATATAGGCTGCAAACTCCTCATCGTTCAAAAGCATACCAAGGGCATTGTCCGTGGAGTTTAACTTGCCGGTAGCCTGATTGATGTTGGAAGCTGCTAAAGATGCTTCATCGGTGGTTTTTTCCAATTTGGAGGCCGAGCTTTTCAAGCTGGCAAAGATGCTGGTATCATTGGCCAGCTCATACATTAATGTTCCTTCTTTTTCTAAGCTGGAAGAAAACTCCTTAAGATCTGCAGTAAGTTGGTTACTATTTACGGCAGTTTGCTCTAAGTTGGCCATCATTTGTCTGAAGTTCTCAGCCAATAAACTATCTGTCAAGACTGCTCCTACTATGCCTTCTCCTTTAGCGATCTTTCCTGTAAGCACTTTTAAGTCATTCGTTATAGAGACTAAGTTTTCATTATTTTCTTGAAGGGTTTCCATCATACTATCCGTATCCAAAGGCATTATTGCCTCTAGCCGGTCCCCATCTTCAATTGCTGGCGCCTGGGTAGTTCCTCCATAAATGACAATGATTTTATTACCGATCAAACCATCTGAACTAATGGTAGCCTTGGAATCCTTTCGGATAAAGTCCTGGGTATTGGCATCCACATTCATTTCGATTTCCACTTGGGAATCTCCATAGAATCTAATTTTCGACACGGTACCGATTTTCACCCCAGAAAACCAAATATTATTCCCAGTCTGCAAACCTTCGACATCATCAAAAACGGCCTTCAGTTTGTAACTTTTTACAAAAACCTTTTGCTGGGCACCCAAGGTCAATATTCCAGTTACCATAATAATGATCCCAATCAATACGAAGATCCCAACAATAACTGATTTTTTATTATCATTTCTCATTACACAATGAAATTATAGTCATAAAATGATTTCACTCTTTGATCTTGAGGGTTATTGAAAACCTCCTCAAATTTTCCTTCAGCGCCAAACACGCCGTCCAATAATACTGCCACCCGGTCTCCTGTATCCTTTGCACAGGTCAAATCATGGGTAATGATGATAGAGGAAGTATTGAAATTTTCCCTCACCTCATTTATCAAGTTATTGATATCACTACAAGTAATTGGATCCAAGCCAGCAGTAGGCTCATCATAAAGCATGATTTCTGGCTTCAATATCAAGGTCCTTGCTATACCAATTCTCTTTCTCTGCCCACCAGAAAGTTCAGAGGGCATTTGGTTGATGGTTTGTAAAAGTCCTACGGCATCCAGCACTTCTTCAACCATCTTATTCTTTTCTCCTCTGCTCAGCCCCTTTACATTCCTTACCAAAGGAAATTCAAGATTCTCCCTTACGGTCATGCTATCGTACAAGGCACTCGCTTGGAAGGAAAAACCAATTTTTAACCTTAGGTCATTCAATTGCTTTGCAGTTAGGTTAGACACCTCATCTCCCAAAACATTCATGCTACCTTCATCTTGAGTAAGTAGCCCAACCATTATCTTGATCAAAACAGATTTACCCGTACCTGATTTTCCTAAAACAACCACGTTCTCCCCTTTGTACAAATCAAGGTCCACCCCCATCAGTACATCCAAATCACCGAATGACTTCTTTAATCCTCTTACCTCTACTACTTTTTCTCTCATATTTTATGACATTCTCAAAAAGTTCACGATCTGTAATGCCAACAATTCCTCTATGAAGATCAAGAACATGGCCAAAACCACCGCTGCATTGGCTGCCTTTCCTACCCCTTCTGTACCTTTGGAAGAATGATAACCTTTATAACAGCCCACAATCCCGATGGTAAAACCAAAAACCAGGGACTTTATGATAGAAGAGAAGATATCCAAAAAGGAAATCGCCTCAAATACCTGAACAAAGAAAGTGTCTATACTCACCATTTCTTTACTGTGTACGGATAAAAATGCACCCATCAGCGCAACAAAATCAGTGTACATCACCAAAATCGGAATCATAAAGGTGGAAGCCAACACTCGAGTCACCACCAAAAACTTAAAAGGATTGGTTGCAGATACCTCCATTGCATCTATCTGCTCAGTAACTTTCATGGAACCAATCTCCGCACCAATACTTGATCCCACTTTCCCCGCTGCTATCAGCGCCGTCACTAAAGGCCCCATGGCCCTTACAATGGCAATGGAAATCAATGCTGGCAACCAGGATGTGGCGCCAAACTCCGATAGTGAGGGCCTAGATTGATTGGTAAATACTATCCCAACGATAAAACCTGTAAGGGAAATCAAGGCCAAAGAATTATAGCCTATCTTATAGCATTGTCGGATTACTTCTTTAAATTCATATGGAGGCAACCAAACCTCCACAAAGAACCTTTTGACAAAAGCAAAGGCATCCGTCAGCGCCAGCAGCATTTTATCTATCTTGGGACTTATGATATTTTCGTTTTTACTTGATTTATCAGCCATAGACATTTAATGAAAGTGCGAAACTAATAATTTTAGATAGATTAGGCTTTATATATTTCGGATAATTTAACCTTATAGTATATCATTCAAAGCCTCTTTCTTTAAAGGTTTCGTCAAAAAACCACTTATCATATCATATTGTTTACATTTTTCTTCATCTCTAGGGTCTATAGAAGAGGAAAGCATTTTAACATCCACATATATCCCTAATTCAACTAAATGGTCCAAAAATTCCCAGCCCTTCATTTCTGGCATATTGATATCCAACAAAAGCTGGTCCACAGAATTATGTTTGATCCATTCTAATGCTTCAACTGGATTATCAAAAAAGTACAAATCCAAATCAGGATTATACTTTAGGAGAATACGCTTATTGATCATGTGCTGCACCTTATCATCATCTATTATAAGGACGGATTTAACTTGATCTCTTTTAATTTTATCTGACATTTCTATCGTTAACTTCTCTCCGTTTAAAATATCATTCATCTTTCTTACTTCAATATCCAATTGCTCCGAAGATTGTCTAAGAAGCCCTATTACATCTCCTGATTTCTTTTCATTCGAATCAATCAGATTAATGATCCCAAGTATATTCGAAAGCGGTCTTCTTAAGTTATGGGAATTTATAAATGAATACTTCTTCAATTGCTCGTTTTGTTTCCTCAGATCCGCATTGAGCTGGGTCTTTTCTTTCAATGTTTTTCTCAAATCTGTATTATCCACAGCAGTGATAACGATTAGCTCCAAATCATCCATCCTAAGCGACATTGTATAAAGATCAAGTTCCCTCAAGACGCCTTTATTATCCCTTACTTTCACATCCTGAATCAGGCAATTATCCTCCCTGAAAATTTGAATATTTTCTTCATCTGTTAAAGGAAGGACCTCATTGAATTTCAGGCTATTTTTACCATTTTGTTCCGATTTAAAATATTGCTCCGCAATAAGGTTTACCGCATAAACCGTCTGCCCATCTTTACGGACCAACCATTTATAGATTGGACTATACCTGAACATGGAAAAATAACTACGCCATAGATTACGCTCCCTTTCCAATGCACGGTCCACAAGAAAATAAATCAAGACGCCTGAAAGAATCACAAAGAAGACTGCCTTGAACACTTCCATCAAAATATACTTGGCCACACCAATCTCTTCTAAAACCTCCCCTAAATAAAGGGATGAAAAAGCTACCCAAGTACTTCCTGTATATTCCGATGATCTTGACCACCAATCCGGTCATCCTGACCACCCTTTCAATTAGGGTTTTCAGTTACCGTTTGGAGGCTGTTAAAGTTATTGTTTTTTTCTCATTGATTCTCCTTTTAGCTCGATTCTGTGTGCGGTGTGCACCAGTCTGTCGAGAACAGCGTCGGCTATGGTACTGTCACCTATGGTTTCGAACCATTTTGTAACCGGAAGTTGTGATACCACTATTGTTGAAGCCCTTCCATGGCGGTCTTCTATGATTTCAAGCAGGGCCATTCTTGCCATTTCATCCAGTTGCTGAATGCCGAAGTCATCCAGGATCAATAAATCCTGTTTTTCTATTCTCGCTATCTCTTTGATATATGAGCCGTCAGCTTTCAGCATTTTGAGTTTCGGGAACAGCTTGGTGGTATTATAATATTGGGTTCTGACCCCTTGCATACAGGCTTGGTTTCCCAGGGCCGAAGCAATGTAGCTTTTGCCGGCCCCTGTTGCTCCTGTGATCAGTATGTTTTCTTTTCGTTTAATAAAGGACATATCAGCAAGTCTGAGGACCTGCATTTTATCCAGCCCCCGGTTTGGAGAGAACTCAAGCTCTTCAACAGTGGCACTGTACCTGAACTTTGCCGTTTTGTACAGTCTGTTGATTTTCCTGTTCTCTCTTTCTTCCCATTCTGCCTGCAAGAGATGGTTTATAAGCTCTTCGGGATTGAGATCATGATGTTTGTTGCTGTCCAGAATGGTTTTGTATGCTTCCATCATTCCGTGAAACTTCATTTTGGACATCTGGTTCAATGCGATGCTCTGTGTCATAATTGTGTGATCGGTTATATGTTTGATAATTACCTGAAGCTTTCCGCTCCCCTTATGTTTTCGTGGTCAACTGATTTATCGGACTTGTTTTCAGTATCTAAAGGGATTGAATCCATCCCGCTGTTGAGTATTCTGGTGATGACCGAATAATTATAAGTGTTGTAGTGTTTGGCACGTATTACTGCGTTTATGAGCCTTTCCCTGCCTGCCTTTTTATCATATCCCAAAATCCCCAGACAGCTTTTATAGGCCTGTTCCGGATACGGGTAACTGTCGAGGATAACCTGTAAATAATGCCGGACTTCAGGATGTATCCCTTTTGCCCAGTTCAGGAAGAATTCAGGGTTCCAGTCACTTACAAACCTGTGGGCTGAAGGCATATGGTCCTGGACCGTAGTGTATCCGCGCTCCTTAAGGCTTCTTTTATGAAAAGCGATCCTTTCCCCATCGTAGAAAACAGAAACGTAACTGGCTGAGTACACAACCTTGACTTTTTTGCCGATATACCTGTAGGGAATAGAATAATAATGGTTTTCAGGGTTCAGGGATATGTGGGAGGTTTTAGTGACGGTGGCATACTTGAACTGTTTGAGTTCATATCTTTCGGCAGGCAGGGGGGCCAGGGTTCCCTTTTCTTCCCTGTCGAAAAGCTCCTTCCTTGTTTCCGGTCTTTTCTGGAAAGGGGTATTGTTATGGATATTGAGGTAGTGCCGTATATCCGCATTCAGTGTATTGATGTCATGGTAAACTTTGTTTCTGAGCGGGGCGTATATCCTGCTGTAGACAATGCTGACGGTCTTTTCCACCAAGGCCTTGTCCTGCGGCTTCCTGCTCCTTGCCGGAAAGACCACACAGCCGTAATGGTTGGCAAAGTCCAGGAAATCGGGGTTGATGGCCGGTTCATACTTGTCGGCTTTGGTGACCGCGCTTTTGAGGTTGTCGGGCACCAGGGCCCTGGGAACACCGCCCAGGTAATGTAAAGCATTTTCAGTGGCTGCTATGAAGTCTTCTTTTCTTTGGGAGGGAATGGCTTCTACATAGCTGTATTGACTGGCTCCGAGTGTGGCAACATACACTTCCAGATCAGTGAGTTCACCTGTTACAGGATCTACTATGGACAGCCTATCACCCGTAAAGTCTATATAGAATTTATCTCCCGGAACATGTTCAATTCTCATACTGGCAGATAGACCGGTACGCCACTGCCTGAAGCTTTCACAGAACTGTGAGTAACTGTATCCGTCAGGATGTTTTTGTCTGTATTCTCCCCACAGGACCCAACGGTTCACACCGGTCCGTTTAAGCTCCGGTTCCATATAGGGAAAAAAAGATATAAGCTCCTGGTACCGCTCCCCTGAAACATGGTCCGGATCAGAAAGTAGGGCATCAAGCTCTTCGTCATTCATGGACAAAAGCTCTCCGTAAGAAAAACCTTTGGAATCAATCAGCTGAAGGTACTTCTTGACCGTGTTCCGGGCAATTCCCAAGGTTTTGGAGATGGTCTGCAGTGCCATTCCGTTGTCACGGTGGCGAATTATCTGTTTGAGATTACTCATGGTTATCGTTTTTCCTGCCATGCTTTACGGTTGGTTTTAAATCAACCGTAAAGGAAACGATAACTGAAAAATTAAAGGTGGTCAATAATGTCATTCTGGCCATTCTGACCACTTAAAGTGGTGGTCAACATGGCCGGATTGACAGTGGTCAATATCACCGGAATTTTACCCTTCGACAAAAGTTGATACCCAGAAGGGGGGTGGTCAACATCATCGGAAAAAAGTGGTCAGCATCACTGGAACAGGTGGTCAACATGAATCGGAATATACACTTCCTATCAAAATATAAATTAAGGGGATTCTATAACTAGATTTCATTCCTTTATTGAGTAAGTAACTAAGATAAAAAATAATCTGCAAAAAAGGGCCCCGCCAAACATCTTAACAGTGCCTTATTTTGATTTAGTTTAAACTAATTTTTTTAGCCTAAACTTATTTAGCTTTATCTAAACTTATCTTAATACACTATATTTCAAATATTTAATATATTTTAATTAAACCTTTTTATAAGAATATATTTGTTCATATATACAATTCATCCTTTGGTATTTCTCATCATTTATAAAAGCTCTATTTATCATAATACACGCCATTAAAAGTAACTTCTACAGGTACAATAAGTCCTAATACACTTTTAATAAACCTCTCTTCACCAATGAATCTATAAGCCTTGCTCCTATCCTTTTTCATCCATTACTTCAATAGATTATCTGCTTGGTTTTATCTAAGTAATCTTCTTTCTCATTCAATTCATCAATCCAAAAAAAACATTAATTTTATAAATAAAGAGAGTGTCTACATACCTGCAACCACTTAAAAAAGGGGGCAAAAAAAGAACAATAACTATCTTCCTTTTATTAAAACTATTCGGTATTTTCCATATGCTATGACCGCCCGTCCATAATCCAAAGGAAAATAAATTATAGAAAAACAGAAAAAGACATTATCATAGATCAAATCCGGAAATAAAAACAAGTTATATTCACTAGTTTAACACGTACAATATACCAGCCTATAATCACAAAAACATCCTCCTTAACTCCCTTTAATCATGAAAAAATTAATAGCAGTATTCCCCCTTATACTATTGTTAAATCTGACCGGATATGGACAAGAAAAATACGATGCAGAACTTGCTGAAAAATACAAAGCCGATGATTATGGAATGAAAAAATATGTCATGGCATTCTTGAAAAAGGGACCAAATGTAGCGAACTATTCTGAGGAAGAAAGAAACAATATTCAGCAAGGACATATGGCACATATTGGAAAAATGGCCGAAGTAAAAAAACTAGTTTTGGCAGGTCCTTTTTTTGGAGATGGTGAACTAAGGGGCATCTTTCTTTTTGATGTAGATAATCTGGAAGAAGCAGAAAAACTGACCAGTGAAGATCCCGCTGTAAAAGCTGGAGTTTTGACCATGGAATTACTAGAATGGTACGGATCTGCAGCTGCGATGGCTATTCCTGAAATTCATGAAAAAATTCAAAAAACGGCATTCTAAAAACTGTAAAAAGAAATAAAAAAATGGCCGGAATCAGTATTCTATTCCGGCCATAAGCTGTTCAATTAATTCTTGGAATATCACCTTCCACAGATTTTATTATAAGGACAATATTTACATTTTTCCCAATCCTCTGTCTGTCCAAACGGAACCTCATCATCAAAAATCTCCTGAAGCAAACCTTTAAGACCTTGTTCAAATTCTTCTTGGTAATTCCTGTAATCATCTATTTCTTCAACCTTCCCCCTACCCTCTTTTAACTGCAAGTAAGGATTAAAATCATTGCTAAATATCTCCTTAAGATTATAAATAGCTGGCTTGAGTGGAAGGCTGTTTTCTGGAAATTTTTCTTGATATAGCATTCCATATATCAATGTTTGCATGGCCGCTTTATTGCGCTTAGGATCATCCCTATCGAATAAGGACGTCACAGAAGGAAAATCTTTCTGGTCTTTTCCAGATTTATAGTCTATCAAACGTACTACCCCGTCCTGCTTATCTACCCTATCAATAATCCCTCTAATGGCAATTTCATACTTGCGGCCGCTTACCTCTACTGGCACTTCTGCTTGATAGCGCACATCCTTTTCCAAGCTTACCAGTTCAAACGGTGCTCCAGCTTTATCCAAATCCAATAGGGCTGTGATATATTTCTGCAAAACATCCCTCACAATGGCCATTTGCCCAGTCAATTTGGTATCGGCCCCTACTTCAAGATGATAAAAATCACGAATGGCCTTTTCTATGGAAGGAAAGATATACTTAGACAGTTGGTCGAAGTCACCCTTTTCAACCACCCTTCTTTGCTTCCTCTCCATAAATCCTTTATACAAAAATTCCAGGCTATAATGTGCCAAATTGCCAAAAACTGATGCACTGACCTCTTCCTCTACTTTTTCCTTTTCCTTGATATTGGCCAAATACTGAAAATAAAACTTCAGTTTACAATCCAGCCAAACACTGAACGCAGAAGGAGAAAAGGCTGTCAAGGACTTACCATCTTCCTGCACTACATATTTTTCCAAAAGCGCAGAGATTGCGGGAGTCTTCGCAATACTGATCTCTTTTGGCTGCTGAAGATCTACGGGCACAAATACGACTTCCTCTTCTATTTCAATGGGCATTTCTGCCATCATTTGCTGTATATAACGACTTTTTTCTCCTACTTTTCCTTGATCTGCCGCCGTAGCATACACCATATGCACCTCTTCTGCCCTATGAAGCAACCTGTAAAAAGTATAAGCATAAATAGCATCATTTTGCTCCTGTACTGGCAAACCAAAAGCTCTTCGTAGATTAAACGGGACCAAGGAATTAAGGGCTGAAGAAGGCGGGAAACTCCCTTCATTCATATTGGCGATGATTACCCTCTTAAAATCAAGATTTCTGGACTCCAGTACTCCCATTACCTGTAGACCTGCCAAGGGCTCTCCTTCAAAGGGCAATCTAACTTCTTTAAAAATTTGCCTAAATAACCTGATAAAGAATTCCAAGTTAAAGTCTATCTCGGTCTGGGATTGAAAAATCTCTTTGAGCCTCACTAATTGTTTATGACACTGATAGAGATAACTCCCCTGCAGGGTGTCTTCCTTAAGCTGATTTGCCAAACTTATCATCAAGGACTCCAGGTAGTCAAAAAGTTGTTCGGGCACCAGTCGCTGAAACACAAGTGCATAAAACGCTCCTCCTGCTGCTAAATCCTCTTGACTAATATATATTTGATTCTGCTTTTGAATTCTTTCCAAAAACTGCTTGACAAAAACTTCATTCCCAATTTTCAAATAGGTAGAGGAAAGCAAATCCTTTACTACCTGATGATAAAAATACACTTTCGAATTCTCTACCTTCACATAGCGCTGTAAATCCAGCAATGACTCTAAAAAGGCATATACAGGTGCATTTCTAACCGGATAGCCCATTGTGACGTTGACACGGTCTATATGAGATGGCAATTGATGCATTACCGGAAACAAAAGCTGTTCCTCTGGAAGTATCACAACCGTTTCTTCTAAATGCTCCCCAGGCAGCACCTCATCAAGGATAGTTCCGATCAAATTGGCCTGATTAACCTTCAGCGGAGTAACATATACCTTAATCTTAGCTGGTTTAGTGCTGATATTTTCTGGCAATTCCTTCGGAAAAGTTGGCCCAAGTATTTTATCTTTTTGGTAATCCCTAAAAAATAAACCTGCCTCTTGTTGTGGACTCTTGGTATAATAGGCATCCAGATCCCAATAGATTTTCGCACCAAATTTTGCCGTAAAATGTTTGACAAGCTTTTCTTCTGTGCCCGTAAAGGCATTGAAACCTACAAAAACGAATTGCTTAGATGGCCGTTCGAGTTTGTCCAACTGTTCTGCCACCTTTCTGTACAATTTGCCGGAATAAGCATATCCCAAAACATTCAATTCCTCTTGAAACCTATCATACAGACTGGTCAAAAGCTGCCAAAACCGCAGAAATTTATCCTGATGTCCCCTCCCTTCTCTTTCAAAAGATTTCCAAAACTGCTTAATTAACTCGACCTGACTATTAGTCAAAAAACTTAAATCTGATTCTATTGATTTTATGTCTGAAAGTAGACTGTAAAGCTTTCTGTGGTCCACCAAGAACTGGTCGATATCATTAAAATCCTTTAGGATCATTTCCCCCCAATAATAAAACCTATCAAATGGCTCTGGATCGGGCTGTAGCTCCTTGTATATTTTATATAGCTCAAAAATCAAGCTCAGCTGATCGGTGGGTCTTTGCCCGGCCAAATCATAAAATAAGTCTTCTATCGTTCGTACAGCAGGCATCCACATCGGTTGACTAATGAGTTGCCCCAGATATTTGGTAAAAAACAAACCTGCTCTTCTGTTGGGAAGAATAACTGTCACTTCCTTTAGATCTGGATATTTGACCAGCAAGTCCTCAGCGGTATCTTTTAGAAATCCCTGCATATCACTTTACTTCAATTATTTTCCCTGTTTCCAAATAACATAAATAGCCTTTAACCATTTTATGGCCCAATTCCTCTAGCAATGCTATATAGCCTTTCACCTGTTTGAAATATTGTTCCTTTTCCTCTCCCGTCTTAAAATCCACTACTATGGCCTTATCTTCTAACAAAATCACCCTGTCAGGTCGCTTTTGCATACCTCCAGGCAAAATGATGCCTTGCTCCGTCAGCATTTCTCCGGGGCCTTCAAACCAATCATTAAAAACCTTATTGGAAAACAGGTTTTCTAGTTGCTCCTCTACCATCAACATTTCATTCTTATCCAGTCTCCCCTCAAAATAATAGGACTGCAAAAAGCTAAAGGCTTCCTTTTTATTCCTTGATTGCTCCAATAACTCATGGATCAATAATCCGAAATTTCTTTTTTGTCTGTGTTTCAATCCCTCCTCACTAAAATCAACCGCATTGGTTTTCACCTTCAACAACTCAGACCAATCTCTATATTTCCAAGAAAATTGCGTAGTTGGGGAATACTGAACATTCTCAATATCCTTTGCTTCTTCCGGCCATTCCCCCCAATCAAAAAGCTTTTTCTCCGAATCATAAAACGTCGTCAAATCTTCCTTTTCAGTCCTTAATCGACCATTTTCGAAGATGAGCTTTATATTGTTTTCTATCGGATTTAAAGAAGGAGCAGTTTTAAGCGCCTTATATGGACTTAAGGTCCACAGCACCTCTTCTGCCCTGGTCAATGCCACATAAATCATGTTCAGGGTATCCAAATAAGACATGGTTACCTCCTCCTCATGAATAGGCTGAAAAACAGATTCAGCCAATTCTTTCCTCATAGTCAGGGGAATAATAGCCTGCATATTATGAGCTGAATCCTTAAATGGAGACCAAATGATATTGTCCTTTTTAAAATCCACTATTTCCCAACTCAAAAATGGCATTAGTACAACCTTAAACTGAAGACCTTTGGATTTGTGAATGGTCATTATGGACATGGCATTGTGCCCCTCGGGAATCTTGACGGTTCGTTTGGTGCTGTTCTCCTCCCACCAAGAAAGAAAACCTACTAAATCAGCTCGACTATTGAGCACATAATCATATACTGCTTCTTTGAAACCGGAGACATAGGCCAACTCTTCTTTCAATTCATAAAAATCTAGCAATACAATCAGTTCCTCCACCATTTCAAATAATGGCAACTGACTTAGTAAAGCTTGTTTTGATATAAATGCTTTTATTTTCTCTTCCAGCCAAACTGGATGTGCCTTATCACCAAAAATATCATGGCCTATTTCCTTTTGGTGCAAACTGCTCCAATAGAACCACATGGTTTGAAAAGGCACCTTATCCTCTGGATCTAATAGAAACTGTAAACCTGCAACCAAGGCTTTCACAGTGGCCGCCCTGTCCAGAAACATGGACTCATCTGAAACCACCTCGAAATTATAATTGAGTGCAGGATTTTCTGATTTATAGGCCATAAGCGCATCAGCAATCATAGCCCCCTCACTTTTTCTCCTGACCAAAAAAGCAATGTCCTTTGGTTCATACCCTTTATCCTGAAGTTGCATAACCATTTCAGGAAGCCTTTCAACCACTTTGTCTTTGAATTTAAGCTCCTCATGCCTGCTTTCTTCCAAAAACTCCATGCGCACTTTTCCTTTATAGGTCACACTTGATTTTCTCCCTGAAACCTTCTGGGCAACATCTTCATAGGCTTTAACGAGGATATCTCCGCCATCCAAACCTACCTGTTTTGAAAAACTCAACTGTAATTGCTCAGGCAATAACTTAAATAATGCATTATTGAAATCAACAATATTCGGTAAACTCCGGTAATTGGTATCCAGGTTTTTGACTGATATTTGCCTGTCCCCAATATCTTCCTCCACTTTTTCCAACAATAATTTCATATCTCCCCCGCGCCACCTATATATTGACTGCTTCACATCTCCAACCAAAAGGTTTTTATTTCCTTGGGCAAGTGAATTCTCTAATAGTGGTTTAAAGCTTTCCCACTGAAAACTTGAAGTATCCTGAAATTCATCTATCAAAAAATGACGATATTGATTGCCTACTTTTTCATATATAAATGGCGCATCATTCTCTTTGGTAATCTCTTTTAGAAAATCATTAGCATCAGAAATCATCAAAAGGTTTTCTTCGTCCTTGAAATCCCTTAATTCATCCAACAGGTTCCTAAATAAACCATAGGCATAAAAGTTTTTATTGATGGCTTCAAAAGTTAGCCATTCAGCCCGCATTGGAATCAATTTACCCCACATTTCTCCCAAACCAGCATAATAAGCGGAAAATATGGTATCCCTCAGCTTACTACTCTTGGTAGCCCATTTGGATTCATCATGGACCAGCTCTTTTTGGGGGCCTGTAAGCTCTGGAACAGGCTCTTCTTTTATACCTAGCTTGTCGAATTTACTGGCAAATCCTCTGGAAAAGTCAGACCATTCTAGCCCAAACTGCTGCCTGAGCTCATTGGCCTGTCTCTTTAATGCCAGGGCATTATCAACAATCTCCTTTCTCCTCTGCTCTAAATACTTCTTAAAAGCTTCTATATTTTCTTCATTAGACAGAAACTCCCTAATAAACTGCTGGTATTGTTTAAAATTTTCCGTGAATATTTCCCTGCCCAATGACTTGATATTAGCCCTGATATCCCAAGATTTACCATTCTGAATCTGAGTCAAAGCATAATCCACCAACCATTTATGTAAGTACTGATCTTCCAGCACATTTTGAACTACCCTATCCACCACCTGCTCCAAAACGGCCTCTTGATCAAGGGCAATATCAAATTTGGCCTGCAAGTCTATTTCCCTTGCAAAAGCCCGAACTACCTTTTGGAAAAAGCTATCAATGGTACTGACCGAAAACTGGGCATAGTCATGCAAAATAGCGCTGAGTACTTTTCCAGCCCTTACTTGCAGCTCCTGGGCATCTGTACCCAAATGTTTCATCAGCTCTTGATCCAAAAACTCGGTAGGATTCACCTCGATTTTTAGTCGGGCAAGTTCTTCTAAAATCCTACTTTTCATTTCTTGGGTAGCCTTATTCGTGAACGTCACAGCCAAAATAGACTTAAAGGCTGTTTCATTCACCAAAGCTAGCTTCAAATATTCCAAGGTCAGGGTATAGGTTTTACCCGAACCTGCCGAGGACTTATATATAATAAATGGCTTTTGATCCATGGACATTAAAACAATTTAGACAAAACAAGAGCATTTTTTCGGATTATAAAAATGAAGGACACAGACTGTCATATTTAATTGATGAGATAGCTTTAATTTAATATTAAAGCTTAATTTCATGCTTTGAAAAACTATTAATTGAATCTCAACCCTATGTTCTTTTATCTAGCCCAATTCCTCACATTTTTAGCAATGCCGCTTACCATAGTGATAGGCCTATTTATCCTTGCCTATTTATTTAGAAGAAAAGCATTGGGCAAAACATTTTTATTATCAGGACTTATCTTAACGCTTTTCTTTTCCAATCAATTTATATCCAATGCAGTCATGAATGCTTGGGAGCCTGATTTTGAACGAATAGCTGACTTGCCAACATACGAACTAGGAATCGTACTTACAGGTGTAACCAATCTGGACAAGACCGTTTATGATAGGACTTTTTTCAATAAGGGAGCTGACAGGGCAACCCAAGCCATGCAACTCTATAAAATGGGTAAAATAAAACACATACTCATCACTGGTGGACAAGGCCTCAACCCCACCAATCCCAATACAGAAGCAGAACTCCTGGCCGACTTTATGATGATAGCCGGTGTTCCTCCTGAAGACATCACCATAGAAAACAAAGCTGTCAATACACGTCAAAATGCCTCATTTACAAAAGACCTAATAAAAAAATCAGGTATTGATATTGAAAAAGAACACTTACTGATCACTTCCGCATTTCATATGGCCAGAGCCAAAGCATGTTTTGATAAAGTGGGCCTTAATACCAAAGCTTTCCCAGTGGATTACTATTCTCATGACATGAAATTAACCTTCAAATCACTGCTTACACCGTCTCCAGAAGGATTTGTAATTTGGCATAAGCTATTTAAAGAATGGATTGGACTGATAGTATACAAACTGGTGGGCTATATATAAAAAAGTAGTTTACTGAAAAGTAAACTACCAAGTTGTGGACTTGAGTTTTGGGATAGCCCTAATGATGTCGCTCAGACTTATTTGCCCAATCAGCTTACCCTCTTTTAAGACAGGGAACCTTCTGATTTTAAGTTCAAGAAACTTATGGGCAGCATCAAAAATGGTGAGTTCAGGATCCATCGTAATTACATCTTTGCTCATATGCTCCCTGACTTTTCCAGCGATCCTTGGTGAATTATTGTATTTTCCCTTAATGATCTCTTTTAAACAATCCACTTCTGATACTACTCCAACAAGATTCTGGAAATCATCCACTACTGGAGCTCCAGATATTTTCTTTTGGGTGAGTATTTCTATGACATAATCAATAGGATCATCAGGATGAAAGGTGACTAGATTTGTGCTCATATGATCTTGTACCAACACTGCTTGTGCTGGGGATTTCTTGGGCTCGGCTAGCCTGACTCCTTGAAAGCTTTTTACCATAATTTTTGGGTTTAGTGTACCCAATAATATAACAACAAATAGCTTCTAATCAAAACATAAAAAGACATCTACACAATTTTTCAACATAAAAAAACAACAAACAAGCGGATTACATCATTACTCCACTGCTATATATTTACCAAAAAATGACATTTTCACCCTATATAAATTAAATGACCTTTTGTAATAAAAAAAGTGGTTTCAATAGCTCTCTGCTAGTAAAACCACTTTCAATTAGTCTTAACCTCAGGTTTATTTTACCAAAACTTAAATTATCGGTAAAATAAAATCTCTGGCTCTATTTTATCACTTTCAAGAATTTATCAACCTCTTCCTTACTTACAGACAACACCCTATCTTGGTATTTTGGGACACTGCTTAAAACTAAGTCTTTATTCCAATACTCGCTAAAGGAATTCCTCCAGACCTTACAACTCGCATGAATTTCTTTAAGATTTCCAGAGGCCGACAGTGGTGCAACCAAATCAGGTTTCATTCCACCTCCAGGCATAATTACAATACGGTTACCTGCTTTCTTAATCAGCCTATTGATCATCTCCATACCTTCTGAGACAGTATTTTTCCCTCCTGATGTCAAAATTCTCCTAAACCCACATTCAATGACCGCTTCCAATGATTTTTCCAAGTTCCTTGATGCATCAAAAGCCCTATGGAAAGTACAAGGTAATCCTCCCGTAGCCTCTATCAATTGCTCGCAAGCTCCAATATTTACTTCTCCCAAAGGAGTCAAAACACCAAACACAAATCCATCAGCACCTAGCCCCTTGAGTACTTTAATATCTTCTTTCATCACTTCAAGCTCCTCACTGGTATAAACGAAATCCCCACCACGGGGCCTGATCATGACAAAAACAGGGATATCGACCTTTTCCTTGATAAGTTTCAAGGTACCTGCACTGGGAGTCTCCCCTCCTTCCAGAAAATCAGCACATAATTCCAACCTGTCAATACCATATTCGGCAGCTTTCAGGGCTGCCTCCACAGTAAAAACCGGAGCTTCTAAAATCAACGAAGACATATTTGTTAAAATTTACTTTTTGAATCAATCAATGATTTCCCACCTTGGTGATGCATGGCATAATTAAATCCTGGATGAACTGCGTAAGCTCCATGCTCCCCATCTTTATTCATCGCCAAGAAACCAGCCTGTATTCCTTCTATGCCCTTGTTCTTTCTTACAAGCCTTTTAACTGCTTCTTCACAGGCTTCCTGAGGCGTTCTCCCCTGACGCATCAATTCCACAATCAAGAAACTACCACAAACCTTAATGATCGACTCTCCCAAACCGGTTGCGGTCGCAGCACCAACTTCATTATCAACATACAATCCGGCACCAATGATAGGACTATCACCTACTCTTCCATGCATTTTATAAGCCAAGCCACTGGTCGTGCATGATCCGGCCAAGTTACCATCTTTATCCATACCAATCATTCCAATGGTATCATGGTTTTCAATATTGATTATAGGCTTATATTCAGATTTTTCCTTCCATTTTTCGTATGCCTTTTTGGCAGCAGGACTCATTTCTTCCTTTTCGATCGGCATACCTAATTCCATGGCATACTGACGCGCTCCCTCACCTGCTAACATCACATGCGGTGTATCTTCCATCACCTTTCTGGCCAATGAAATCGGATGTTTCACCTGCCTCACAAAACAAACTGAACCACATGAACCGTCTCCTTTCATGATCGAAGCATCTAATGTAACGATGCCTTCCCTATCAGGTAAACCCTGCAGCCCAACAGATAAATTCGTCAAGTCCGACTCGGTCACCATTACTCCTTGTTCCACGGCATCCACAATACTACCAGTTTCTCCTAAAACTTCCCATGCTTTATCATTGGCTGCCATTCCATGATTCCATGTTGAAAGGATCAATGGTTTGTGTTTCTCTTTTTTTCCTTTCGCTCTCAAAGACAAGCTTGGGCTCATGGTTCCAGGAAGAATCAGCGCTGACGACAATAAGGTATTTTTGAGGAATTTTCTTCTATTTGACATATTATACTTAAACTATAAGGTGATCTTTGTGACGAAAATTAGAAAATTTTACACAGAAAAAACATTTTTCGTTATACTATTTTTTTAATCAACTAAATCGATATATCAATATTTTTTCCTAAAGTATCAAAACAAAAAAGCACCTCATTGAATATGAAGTGCTTTTTATAATTATCTATCTTATCATCTTATCGCTTCCCTAAACTCAGGTTTTGAAAAATAGTCCTCAAATTCCATGTCTGTAGCAGCCCTTCTTTTAAGATAAGGACTTCTTTGAACAGCCTTTTTTAAATTCTCATAAAGTCGCTCCTCATCACTGTTCTCTGCGGCAACCATGGCCAATCCATAAAATGCATAACCAAACTCCATGTTTTGGAGGGCACTTTCTTCAAAAGCTACTCCTGCTTCAGCATATTCTTGGGCTAAATAATAGGCCAAGCCTTTATTGAAAAGGTTAGTAGCAGTTTCAGGCGCTTTATCTAATCGGATAGTGGCCAATTTATAATCTCCCCTGATAATGTCTATAGCTCCTCTTTTACCTTCATTGAAACTATTGAACACTGAATCTTCTCTCGAAAGGGCATTGGCTTTGGATATTTCCAAATAGGCTGCGCCATAGTCTTCCCACATCAAATATGCCTGCCCCATATTATGAGTAGCATAGGCGCTTTCCCTAAGGTCATTGGCCATCCTAAATAACTTCATGGCTTCATTCACCTTCCTATTCTTATCACTGACTTTGATCATTCTGTGTGCTTGGTTAAGGTAAACCACTCCAAGATTATTCAATGCCAATGCAGAACCTCTCTTCGCTAGCATTGCCTCATACAATAATTGCTTTTCATTTAATCCTGGATTAAATTCAGCTGCCCGGGCCAGTTCTGCCTCTGTCAACTCATCTCCTTCAGCCGTTCCATTGATGTATCTATTGGCTAAGGCTGAGATTTCTGGATCATCACGAAGTTCTTTATCCGTTGCAAATGCAACCTGTGCCATTTGCATTTCTGAAAACTTCTCTCTTGAAAACTGTTTGTAAGAAGGCAATTCCTTCATAGCAGTCACCTTTGAAGCATATGAATCATCCGCATAAATAATATCAAAGTATTTATCCCTTTCATTCATATCTATTTTGTCAAAGGTCCTTAAAAGGTACCTAAACATTAACCAGTCAGGCTCCTTTTTGATCAATTTAAACGTTATGTCACTTGTTTCAAAAGCATAGCCTGCTTTCTCCAAAGCTTCTTTTATATAAGTCTCTAGCGTTTGGGCACGTTTTGCTGCCAATACATCATAATTGGATTCGTCAGGTGAAGCCATCCCACTAATGAGAATTTCGTTGATTTCCTCTCCCTTGGAAACGAGTTCCTCCACCTGAGCTTCGAAAGCATCGTTATTAATAGCAGGATTTATATTTGATCCTTCTTTAGCAAAGAAAAATGCCGTTTCATGGGAGGACATATTACCAAACTCTCCTTCATAACTCATATAAGCACCCACTTCAGGAATATTTTCCCCCGGAGCAAACTGTCCCACTCTGCTTAGCTTAGGCGTACTGATTATTCCTTCTGCCAATTCAATATAGGGAGTAGTATAGCTTTTACCAGACTCCACCTCCTCCATCAAACCTTTCACTCTAAGTTTTCCTCTATCCATACCTTCCATATATGGAAATGACATCTTCTTGATGATTTCCACAGCTTGTCCTTTTCCGGCCAAATCTTCCACAGTAATTTCTATTTCTTCTAAAGGCAAGGCACCTTCTCCATATTCATATTCTGGCAAGAGCGTGTAATTACTTTTCTCAGAAACCAGTCCCCCGGGGATGCTGGCTTTCAAGGTAAACTGTATGGAATCCTTGTGCAGAACCAAAGGATCCCTATCCACAGAAATATTTGGCTTACCAGCCGTATCAAAAATGGAACGAGTATTGCAGGCTGAGAAAACCACTGTAATACAAAGTATTAAATACTTATAAGAATGTTTCATAATCTGTTTCAGCATGGACTGATTTATTGGAATATTCATTATATTTTCACTACTTTTATCACTTTAAATTAAATCTTATAAAAATGGAAAAACTGAAAATATTCTTCGAAGACAGGGCATTTGGCGTTTGTTCCAAATTAGGAGAAAGACTTAATTTCCCTATCGACAGCATTCGGTTGTTCTTCATTTACACCTCTTTTATCACCCTTGGCTCTCCGGTAATCATATATGTGGCCATGGCCATGATGATGAAAATCAGAAAGTATTTCAGAAAGAGTAATAACCCTATTCTGTTTGACTAAATCCGAGAGTATATTTTTTTCCTTTTCAGGTAGTAAGTCATAATGATTGAATAGACTTTTTTACCAGCATTTTGGAAAGGCAATTTTGATGCCAAAGGAAGTGTTTTTTGGATTTGATTCCGCATTTTGTAGAAGTCAATATAGGCTGAAACCACCTTTTTGGCATGATTGGTTTTTCCCCCTAAAAATAGATATAAGGCAGCTACTATATCAAACATGCCCCTCACCAACATCACTTTAATAAATCCCCAAGTACTGAGGTTTTTATATAGCATTAATAAATTGTTTCTGAAATTCAGGTAGGTTTTATAAGGACTGTTTCTAGACAAGGTACCGCCACCTACATGATAAACCCCCACTGCCCCTAGATAGCCTAGTTTATATCCATTAAGGTTCATCCTCCAACACAAGTCTATTTCCTCCATATGCGCAAAAAATATATCCTCAAAACCACCCATTTCATGGAATATTTCTGCACGAATCGCAAAACAAGCACCTGAAACCCAATCAACCTGAACCGTATCATCATATTGTCCTTGGTCCTTCTCAATAGTATTCAAAATCCTACCCCTGCAAAACGGAAAACCCAACCGATCTATATAACCACCTCCGGCTCCAGCATAATCAAAACACTCTTGAGCCTGCTGAGACAGTATCTTGGGTTGAACTGCAACATATCCAGCATGGACTTCAAGCCAGTCTACTAATTCAATATCCCAATTTGGGCTAACTTCAACATCCGAATTCAAGAGAATATAATAAGCAAACTCTCCTTGAATCTGCTTCAAGGCTTCATTATACCCTCCGCTAAAACCACTGTTAGAAGAAAGAATAATAGTACGCAATTGGGAAAATTGGGATTCCAAAAAATTTACTGATTCATCAGTGCTAGCATTATCAGCTATAATAATCTCAAAACTGCTGTTTTGAATAATAACGGGAAGGAATTTTTCCAACATTTCCTTCCCATTATAGTTCAGTATGACAATGGCCGCCTTTTTCATTAAACCATATTGCCAAAATCCATTCCTGGAATATTTGGCATCATGCCTTCTGTCGCCTTTTTCATTTCCTCTTTGATTTGTATCTCAATACTTTCATAGGCTTTATTAGTGGCTGCAACAATCAAATCCTTCAACATATCCTTATCATCAGGTGTAAAAAGGCTATCATCAATGATTATGTCCACTACTTTTCTGTGGCCATTTACTATTACCTTAACCATTCCTGCTCCTGCTTCTCCCTCGGCAGTAAGATGAACTAACTCGGCCTGCTTTTCCTTAATCTTGGCCTGAGCTTCCTTCACCTTATTCATGATATTCATAAAGTCAAACATATCTCAACTAATTATTTTTAGACCCAAATATAAACTATTTGCGAGAACTATTCGAGACAATGAAAAGCTAAAACCACCAACTCCTTCAGCATGCCATATAACCCTATTCCATATTCTCTTCATAAATAAAAGATTATCACCTATTAAACAAATTCCCCCTTCACCTTCTAACCATTACACCTTCTGAACAAAATTTCATAAAATTGAATAGAACCTTCCTTTTAAATGCATGCCTTGTATTTCTCAAAACATCTGTGTATAATCCATGTCTTCTGTAAGAAACACTTAAATGGTTTGGATTCAATGGTCCAATTGATTATAAAGAAAAGGGACCATTCACAAAAGTCTTTTCTGAAAAACACTCTTGATAAATTGTCCCATAATACCAAAACAGGACTGTCCCAGAATCCCTCCCTCCACTGAGGTAACGGCTATCACAGTATCAGACAGCCACCAAAAAATACAATCTTATTTTTCCTTAATCGCAAGAATGGCCTCTTCCAGACTAAGCATTCTTTGCTCCCCTGTGGCCAGATCCTTCAAGGCCACCTTATTTTGGGCAATCTCTTCTGATCCGATCATCACGACAAACGGAATCTGCTTTTTATCAGCATAATTGAATTGCTTTTTCACTTTGGCATAATCAGGATAAATCTCTGTCGCTATTTCAACTTTTCTTAGCTGATTTAAAACATTCAAACCGTAATTCCTGCCCTCTTCATCAAAATAACCTATCATCACAGCGGTAGACTGCATTTGATCCTCTGGAAATAAGCCCAACTCCTCCAATACATCATAAATCCTATCCACTCCAAAAGAAAATCCAACCCCAGAAACTCCTTCAAGGCCAAAGACTCCTGTGAGGTTATCATATCTTCCACCTCCACTAATGGAGCCAATGGAAACATTGTTTACCTTAACTTCAAATATCGCTCCTGTATAATAAGAAAGGCCTCTGGCCAATACCACATCTAGCTCCACATGACTTTCATCCTCACCTAAATGCTTCAAAATTTCGAGCACTGACTCTAATTCCTCCACTCCTTTCAAACCCTCCTGACTAGAAGTCAAAAAAGATTTTAAAAATGATAGCATCTCTTCGTTGTCTCCTTTAAGATGAATGATCGGAGCCAATTTAGCCACAGCATCATCGGTAAAACCTCTTTGCTGCAATTCTTCCTGAACCTTTTCCCAGCCAATTTTATCCAATTTATCAATAGCAACACACAATTCTGCCTCTTTTCCTGGCTCACCGATCACCTCAGAAATTCCAGTCAAAACTTTACGGTTATTGACCTTGATATCATAATCGCTAAGCTTCAATTGGGCCAAAACCCGTCTGATCATCAAAAGAATTTCAGCCTCACAAATCAAGCTATCCGTACCGACCACATCGGCATCACATTGGTAAAACTCCCTATACCTCCCCTTCTGCGGCCTGTCTGCCCTCCAAACTGGCTGAATTTGGAATCTTTTAAATGGAAATGTCAACTCATTGCGATTCATCACCACATACCTGGCAAAAGGAACGGTCAAATCATACCTCAGCCCTTTTTCTGCCACCTTTGGCAATACATGACCAGTACCTTTTTCCAAATCTTCCTCTTTTACCTTCTTCAAAAAGTCCCCACTATTCAATATCTTAAACAACAATTGGTCACCTTCATCACCATACTTACCTGTCAATACAGATAGATTCTCCATAGATGGGGTTTCGAGTTGTTGATAGCCAAATAGTTTGAAGGTAGCCTTGATGGTATCAAGAATATAGTTTCTTCTTGCCATTTGTGTAGGCCCAAAATCTCTCGTTCCTTTTGGTAAAGTTGGTTTCTGGATGCTCATGAATGCTAAATTTTGCCCAAAGGTAAAAAATCTATCCAATTAAGAGAAAAAATTATCTCACCTGAAAACCCACCTTATTATACTTTCTTTCCTGAAACATGAAGTGAAAGCCTTGACCAAACAATCATCTGAAACATATACCCAATATTCAAAAAGTTAAAAAGCGGCCAGACAAAAAAGGCCGTACACCTTTTTATAGCGTACGACCTAACTTTTGATGTCCTCAACATTTTTCAATCAATTACAAAATGTAAAATTTTTACATAAAACGAATTTTCAACCTTTAGATCACAATAATAACACACTTCTGATCCCTTCAGCTAGCTTCTGACCTAGTGAAGCAACCTCTTCATTCCCCATAGCTTCTTTCTCTATGGATTTTAATGAAGTCTTTCTTCTAATGATTTCCCAAACGTTGTCTTTGGCTTCTCTTTCACTTCCCGCTTCAGTATGAATCTGAAACTCAATATCATTAATCTCAATTTTAATCAAGTATTTCATGACTACAGGTGTTTAATTACCCTAAAACAAAAACAGTCGCATTTTTTACACTTTCGTGTCTCCTACCGGCCACCCCGGCACCTAAATAACAGTAAAAATAATTATTTTTGTATTTTAAAACTACTATTATGTAGTTTGTAAATATATACAATAATTATTTAATTCCCATAGCTTCTCATTTTTTCCTTCAATTATGGGACATTATACTTATCCGATTATACGATTTAAACATATAATTGGATTACTTTCTGTAAACAAACTGTTCCAAAAACTGTACCAATAACATTCAAAGGCCTCATTAAATACCAGTTTATCAAGCAAATCCTGACTTCATCATCTCTCTATTTGTCTAGCTATCTAGGTAATTTTAAAGTTTTTGTACTGTTACAACTATTCTAGTCGGTTCCCCTTCTATTTCAATTAAAGGAGCTCTTTTAATTCCGATGAGTAAAGACAATAATTGATCCTGAAAAATGGTTGAGATGCAATTGCTCACTTAAGTTAAAAAGTATGGATGATGGTCTTTCTTAATTGAAACCGGCTTTATTGCAAACAATAAGTTTTTAAATCCTTGATTCAACAAACTTTACATTCTCTTAATTATAATACCAAATATTCTTTGTACTTTTGCAACTTAATTTAATTCTTACCATGCAGAATATTCGTAACATCGCGATTATCGCACACGTTGACCACGGCAAAACTACACTCGTGGATAAAATCATTCACGCGTCTAAAATCTTCCGTGAAAACCAGCAGTTTGATGACTTGATCCTAGATAATAACGACTTGGAAAGAGAAAGAGGAATCACCATTCTATCCAAGAACGTATCAGTTAGATATAAAGATACCAAAATCAACATTATCGATACTCCAGGTCACGCCGACTTTGGTGGTGAAGTGGAACGTGTGTTGAAAATGGCTGATGGGGTAATCCTATTGGTAGATGCTTTTGAAGGGCCAATGCCTCAAACCCGTTTTGTATTGAGCAAAGCTTTGGACCTTGGCCTTACCCCTATTGTAGTGGTAAACAAAGTAGATAAGCCCAACTGTCGTCCTGACGAGGTACATGAAGCCGTATTTGACTTGATGTTCAACTTGGATGCCACTGAAGAGCAGTTGGATTTCGTAACCATGTATGGTTCTGCTAAGAACAACTGGATGGGACCTGATTGGAAAGAACAAACAGATTCTATCCTTCCACTATTGGATGCCATCATTGAGCATATACCTGCTCCTCAGATCGAAGAAGGAACTCCTCAGATGCAAATTACTTCTTTGGATTATTCCAACTTTGTGGGAAGAATAGCCATTGGTAGAGTAAAGAGAGGTACTTTGAAAGAAAACGCACAAGTTTCCCTTTGCAAAGCCGATGGATCTATCAAAAAAGTAAGAATCAAAGAACTTCATGTATTTGAAGGACTAGGTAAAAATAAAGTTCAGGAAGTTAATGCAGGAGATATCTGTGCCATCACAGGTATTGAAGATTTCGAAATCGGTGATACCATTGCTGATCTTGAAAACCCAGAACCACTTCCAAGAATTTCGATCGATGAGCCAACTATGAACATGCTCTTTACGATCAACAACTCTCCATTCTTCGGTAAAGAAGGTAAATTTGTAACTTCTCGTCACTTAAGGGACCGTCTTTTCAAAGAAATGGAAAAGAACCTTGCCCTTAAAGTTCAAACTACTGATAACGAAGATAAATTCATCGTTTTCGGACGTGGTATTCTTCACTTGTCAGTATTGATCGAAACTATGAGAAGGGAAGGATATGAATTACAAGTAGGACAGCCTCAGGTAATTTATAAAGAAATCGACGGAGTAAAACACGAGCCAATCGAATCATTGGTTGTGGATGTACCTGAGACTACTGCTGGGAAGGTAATCGAATTGGCTACTCAACGTAAAGGTGAACTTTTGGTGATGGAGCCAAAAGGAGATCTTCAGCACTTGGAATTCCAAATCCCTTCAAGAGGCTTGATCGGATTGAGAAACAATGTACTTACTGCTACCCAAGGTGAAGCGATCATGAATCACAGATTTATCGCTTATGAACCATTCAAAGGCCCGATTCCTGGAAGAACTAATGGTTCTTTGATCTCTATGGAATCTGGTCCAACTACTGCTTATGCAATTGATAAATTGCAGGATAGAGGGGTATTCTTTGTGGATCCAGGAGAAGAAATCTACGGTGGCCAGGTGATTGGAGAACATTCCAGAGACAATGATATCGTGGTAAACGTACAAAAAGGCAAGAAATTGACCAATATGCGTGCTTCTGGTTCAGACGATAACTCTAAAATTGCTCCAGCTAAGAAATTCTCTTTGGAAGAATCCATGGAATATATCCAAAAGGATGAGTACTTGGAGATCACTCCTAAGAGCATGAGAATGAGAAAAATCTACCTTGACGAAGGTGAAAGAAACAGAATGGCGAAAAAAGATGCTTAATTAGCAGCACAGCCACTCTTAATATAATAAAAGCCTGTTTAAGTTAAATTAAACAGGCTTTTTTCATTCATTTTTTCTCAAAATAGTAAATTGGTCCATCAGCCATATTTGGACAACTTTTGAAAAGTTCACCTTGATGTGTCAACACAAACTCTTCTTTATCCTCACTGCAAAGCCAGGCCCTATTCACTTCAGTAGTATAATCCAAGGTTATGTAGACCTGTGCCATACTTGAATCTCCCATCTCAGCCTCTTTGTAGGTATAGTTACCACTAATCTGAAAGCTTTCGTCTTTTCCTTCACGTTTTTTCACAAAAGAACCATCCTTATTGAAAACATACGTTTCAAAATAGTCAAGTTCTTCTGCAGACAACTCTCCTGACCAGCCACTATTTGCTTTGCTAAGCTCCCACTCTCCACGAATAGCAGCAGCTGGTTCAAACTCCTCTTCTTTACAACTCGAAAAGAACAAAACTAAAATCACATAAGGCAAAAACAGCTTTTTCATCATCTATAAATTAAGACCTCTATTTAATTCATTTATATACAAGTAATGGCACCAGAATGTGTTTCCATAAAAAACGCTTACACAAAAATATCAGAATTAATTACTTAAACCTGTCTACCGCTTTTAGGTAAATCTGTGTAATCCGTGAGAAATAAGATTACTGGTGTAAAAACAGATAATTATATAATTCTAATATCATTTTTTCTTCTCGTAATACATGAAAAGCCCATCACATGGTGCCCAGCTGATATTAGCCAGTTGTCCTTCTTTTGAGATATATAGCGATTCTTTCTCTATATCCTGGCTAGTACAATTATAAGCTATGTCATCACCACCTGTAAAGGAAAGCACCACAACCCCAACATATTCTTCTTCAAACTCCTCAGTAACCTCTTTTATCACATAAGTACCTGTTGCCTCAGCATGAAAACCCTCATAATCCACAGTTTTTATAAAAGTACCTTCATTGGTAAAAGTATAGATATCTTTTCGGTTTAACTCCTCAGGCTCAGGGGAATCTTCCACTTTAAAGCCCCCACTTACTTCTACCAACTCCCAATCTCCAGTAACGAAAGATATACTGGGGTCAATAATAATTTCCGGATCTTCCCCTACTTCAGAGCAAGCAAAAATCGAGGAACAAAACAAAAAACTTATCAAAAATAGATTTCTCATAATAATAAATTGGTTTTATAAACCTATACGGAATACAAGATCACTATGTCTCAAAAAACATAAAAAAATAAGGGCAACCATTTGATTGCCCTTAATTATGAATATTCAATCTTTATTCTCCCTGTGCAAGCGAGAAACCTAATTCCCCATCAAAGGTGTAAAGGTTCTCAATTTTAATAAAGTCAAAACCAAGCGCCTCAACCTGCTTCAAAACCTCTAATACTTGTGCATGAGTAATGGTGCTTTGGTCAGCATTAAAGAACCTCACCCTCCAATGGTCAGAACAGAAAGTTTCTTTCATTCCATCAGGATAAACCTTCACCCCTCTGTTAGTAATCAACTGCATCTTCAGCCCATCAGCATCCACTGACCTTAATTTATCACCAATCACATTGGCATCCCTATCGTTTTCTTTCCAGTCGATAAATACATCCAAGCCGATTAAGTCTTTAACACATGGCTTTCTTTCTGTCAACTTGATCGCCCCCATATTATCATCGCCATCCTCACTTTTCTTGAAAGAAGCAGGAGTCATATTCTCAGGTTTTTGCCCTAATCTTTCGATCACTGACTGAGCAAACTCTTGGGTACCGACCAATTTAGAAGAAACTCCTTCTTGGTAAATATCTCCAGTATGAATTCCATCCTCTAGAGTTTTCATCCAGGCATTGCTGATCAATGCCGCCACTTCAGGTTGGCCGATATGCACCAGCATCATGATGGCGCCATTTAATAATCCTGAAGGGTTGGCAATATCCTGTCCGGCAATATCAGGAGCAGAACCGTGGATAGCCTCAAACATGGCCACATCCTCACCCACATTGGAAGAACCTCCCAAACCTACAGAACCTGTAATTTGAGCGGCTACATCAGAAATAATATCTCCATAAAGATTCAAAGTAACAATCACATCAAACATCTCTGGTTTATCAGCAATCAGGGCTGTACCGATATCAATGATCTTATGATCCGCCTCAATGTCCGGATACTCTTTGGCCACCTCATTAAACACCTTATGGAAAAGACCATCGGCCAACTTCATAATATTGTCCTTGGTCATGCAGGTTACCTTTTTCCTGTTGTTTTTCTTGGCGTATTCAAAGGCATAACGAATGATTTTCTCTGAACCAGGTCTGGAAATCAATTTCAAACACTGATAAACTTCATCCGTCTGTCTATGCTCAATTCCTGCATATAGATCCTCTTCGTTTTCACGAATAATCACCATATCAGTCTTAGGAAAGTGCGTGTGTATGTAGGGAGAAAACGCCTTACAAGGCCTCACATTAGCATAAAGTCCTAATGTCTTTCTTGTAGTCACATTCAAACTCTTAAACCCTCCTCCTTGCGGAGTGGTGATAGGTGCCTTCAAAAACACCTTAGACGCTCTTAGGGAATCCCAAGCTTTTGGTTCTATACCTGAGCTGATTCCTTTAAGATAGACTTGCTCTCCAATCTCAATGACGTCAGTTTCGATATCTGCTCCAGCTGCTTCCAAAATCCCCAGCGTGGCTTTCATGATTTCTGGACCGATTCCATCTCCGTAAGCTACGGTTATTTTTCTTTTGGATGACATACGTAATATTATTATAGATTTGAGGTTTCAAAATGTGTTACAAAAATATAAAATTTTGTCAGACCTGTTTGATAATAAAATGACTATTTCAAATAAAAAGCCAAATGAATTATTGAATTTCAATCCTCAGGATATCAGGCACAAGCTATCATACGGATTCATTTTTGTTAGGTTTACTTTGTCTTTGCTACACCACCTCGTATATTTGGATTCAAACATAGGTTTTAAAGCATGGCTGAAACTACCAATATTCTTTCCGAAAATAAGGATGGCATCTTATACCTCACCATCAATCGCGAAACAAAACTCAATGCAATCAATTTTGAAACGCTTGAGGAGCTGAAAAATATCTTCAATGAAGTAAGCGATAACAAATCCATCAGGGCGGTAATCCTTACTGGAGCTGGGGAAAAGGCCTTTGTTGCAGGTGCGGACATTACCGAAATCGCCGAACTGAACGAGTTAAATGCCAGGAAATTTTCTGAAAACGGGCAAGAAGTTTACAGCTTGATCGAATCTTGCCATAAACCAGTAATAGCCGTGGTCAATGGTTTTGCCCTGGGCGGTGGATGTGAACTGGCCATGGCCTGTCACATGCGCATCGCTTCTGCCAATGCTAAATTTGGCCAACCAGAAGTCAACTTGGGAATTATCCCTGGATATGGCGGCACCCAAAGACTTACTTTCCTGATCGGAAGAGGAAAAGCCAATGAACTTTTGATGACTGGTGATATGATTGGAGCAGAAGAAGCCAAAGCATTGGGCTTGGTAAACTATGTCACCAGCAATAAAGATGAGGCCATTCAAAAAGCAGAAGAAATCCTTCAAAAAATCATGACCAAAGCCCCCTTGGCCTTAGGTATGATAGTGGATTGCGTCAATGCAGTCTACTCCAATAATGAAGATGGCTACCTTATCGAAGCCAATAGCTTTGCCAGATGTGTAAAATCCGAAGACTATAATGAAGGTACCAGCGCCTTTCTGGAAAAAAGAAAACCCAACTTTAAAGGAGAATAAGCAAACACTTTGCTGCTAATCCATGAGCAATCTCAAAAAACTCGCGGGACAAACCGCCATTTACGGGATAAGTAGCATTCTTGGTAGGGTCATTAATTTCCTTCTTCTCCCGCTTTATATAGGTTACCTTTCCAAGGAGGATTTAGGCTCTTTCACCTCCATTTATGCTTTTATCGCATTCTTCAATATTATTTTCACCTATGGAATGGAAACCACTTTTTTTCGGTTTTCTACTGGTAAAGGATTGAATACGCAGACAGTCTACAATAATGCCCAATCCCTGATCCTTACCACCTCACTATCACTTGGCGCCCTCTTATACCTTTCAGCAGAGCCCATTAGCCTTTGGATGAACTATCCGGGCAAGGCTTATTTGTTCAAGTGGACTGCCTTAATATTGACCATTGACGCCATATTGGCCATTCCATATGCCAAATTAAGGGTTGAAAATAAATCCATAAAGTTTGCCCTGACCAAGATGTTGAACATCCTGCTCAATGTAGGCTTCAATATTTTGTTCATTGTAATATTCTTCCATATTCACCGTGGAGATTATCTACTCTTTTTACAGCCTTGGGTTGATGCCATTTACCATCCGGATTGGGGAGTTGATTATATTTTATTATCTAATTTACTGGCCAATGCCTTGATCATTCCAGTTCTTTTCTTCCTTTCTGGTAAATTCAGCTGGAGCCTAGAAAAAAGCATACTAGGTCCCATGTGGCATTATGCCCTTCCCCTACTATTTATGGGCTTGGCTGGAGTCACCAATGAAGTATTTTCCAGATTTCTATTTGAATACCTCTTACCTGAAAACTTTTACCCTGGACTAAGCGCCAGAGAGGCAGGAGGTATTTTTGGAGCCAATTTTAAACTGGCCATCTTTATGAACTTGATCATTCAAGCTTTTAAATACGCTGCAGAACCTTTTTTCTTCTCTCAAAGTGAAGATAAAAACAGCCCTCAGCTCTATGCCACCGTCATGCACTGGTTCATCATATTTTGCGCCACCTTGATGATTTTGGTGGCGGTAAACCTCAATATCATCTCCCCAATAATCCTTGGTAATAAAGGTTATCAGACGGCCACCAATATTGTTCCGATGTTATTGATGGGATACCTGATGCTTGGAGTCTATTTTAACCTAAGCATTTGGTTTAAAATTACCGACAAAACCATTTACAGCTTTTATATTACTTTTACAGGTGCCATCGTCACGATTTTAGTAATCATATTATTTGTGCCCAAACTAGGCTACACCGGAGCAGCCATGAGCACCTTGGCTACTTACCTGTTGATGTCTATCATGTGTTATGTGCTTGGGCAAAAGCATTATCCTATACCTTATAAAACCGTCAAGGACTCCTTCTATTTGCTGATTGCTTTTATTGCATCCTATGCTGGCTTTTATATTGAACTGGATGCTCCCGTACTTACATTTTTATGTAGAAACTCGCTTCCTATTGTCTTTTTGCTGATTGTGTTTCTTTTAGAGAAAAAGGAAATCAATCAATTGAAAAAAAGGCTCATCAAATAGGAGCCGGGCAAACACCACCTATTTAATCCTTAAACTTCTTATTGGTAAATTTTGGTCTTCCAGTTAATTTCAACGTTTCTATAATATAAGCTGTGGCAGCCTTATCAGCCACCCATTCTTCACGGGACGCAAAACTGTCTTCACTTTTATCCAAATAAGTATGGCCATCATCAAACCTGTTTTGCATTTCCAGCACCACCCTTCCTTGCTGCAAAACCCATTCTGAAGCTTGTGCCCTCACCCTGCTATCACCTGAATAGGCGGCCACAGTACTATTAAAAGAGACAAAATTCATTCTTCTCCCTTCTCCCCAGTCAGTGCCTAGTGGGTAAAAGATATCTCCAGAGCCCGAGCGGTAAATCGTCCCTCCAGGAGCCTTTACCACGCCTCCCTTTATACTATCTCCTTTATGAAACTCCAATTCTGTTAATGCCCGAAAAACCAAATCCATATTTCTTTTCATTGACTTAGGTGTCTTTTCTTGAGCCAACCAAAAAAACTTGATGGCATTAAACTCAAAAGGAGAAGTCATATAATCTGGATGAATGAAGTGATGGTTCACGACTGTACCATCCTCATTGATATTGCTTCCTACCAACCAGTTATTTAGTGGTATTCCATTATATTTTTCATTTGAATCCAGATCACTAGGAACTGAGAGCGCGTTGAGATTCAGGAAAATTGTCTTCTTCATCCATTCAGACTGTTTGGGATGCTCTGGCATCATGGCACAGGCAACTGTAAGGATGAGACTATCCCAGGCATTTTCTTCAGCACCTGTATCTCCCGGACTGGCAATTTCACCTGTCCGGTCTTGATAAACCTTTATACCGGCCATACCTTTGTTTTTCATCACCCAATCACATTCGTTATAAATCATCGCCATCACTTCCATACGAGTTTGATGATCCAACTTATCCCACATCATCCAAGCTGCAAAACTGCTATAACCAGCCCATAAGGCGGACTGCCATTTTCTTCCCCACCCGTCTTTTGAATTGGCTAGATGACTATGGACCAAGCTGCGGATCAATTGTATGGTTTTGGCTGTAGCCACTTTGGGCGACACCCCAGTGACATCACTATCATACAGTCCCATCCTCAAGGATACGGCCAAGGACTCTGCCTCTGCTGCTACAGGACGTATTTTATGCTCCGAAGTACCTTTTAAATCCAAAAACTCCCCAATTGGAGTTCCAGAAAAACCGCGTAGGTCCCACCATGAGCTGAGGGCATATTTATTTGCATTGAGCAAAATTTTCCCCACCAATATTTGTTGTGGCGATGTTTTTGGATAGTCTTCAAAACGTGTCCAATCAATACATTCGACCCAATTCACCCCTTCTTCGACACTTATATGCTGTCGACCTAGAGCATCCTGTCCCTTAGTCCAAAAGGCCACTGAGCAAAGCATAAACAAAATAAAACTTCTCAATTCAAATATAATCAGTACAATCTGAAAGATAAATAATAAAGTATGTCAACAAATTCAAACTTAAGGCAAATGTACTAATTCCCCCATCATAATACTTTGTCAGTATAAAATTCTCATTCTTCAGGCTATTCATATTTGGGGCTTTCATTTCTAAGTTCATGCCCCCGGTCACCTCTCCCAATTAAGATCCTTTCCACTCTGATATAAAAACCATGGATTATATTCAAAAGGCTAACGGAATCAGATATAAAAAGCTATTTCCTATTTTTAAGCTAGACCATTCCCTCAAAATAAAAATAACCCCCTATCTTTGACTTTATTTAAAATTCAAAATTCCATGAAAGTAAAAGTAATCAATCAATCAAAACACCCACTACCAGCATACCAGACAGCTTTATCTGCCGGTTTGGATTTAAGGGCCAATCTTGAGAAAAACATTCTCCTAGAGCCTTTGGAAAGGATATTGGTAGGAACTGGCCTGTACATGGAATTGCCAGCAGGTTTTGAGGCTCAAATCAGGCCTAGAAGTGGCTTGGCCTATAAGCATGGCCTTACCGTCCTGAACAGCCCAGGCACAATAGATGCTGATTACCGAGGAGAAATAAAAGTGTTACTCGTCAACCTGTCCAAAGAAACCTTTGAAATCAAAGATGGCGAAAGAATTGCACAAATGGTAGTAACCAAGCATGAACAGATTCAATGGCAAGAAGCAGGAGACCTTTCTGAAACAGAAAGAGGCGCTGGCGGATATGGCAGTACAGGAAAGTCCTGATATTGATCATTTTACTTCCGGGACTATTAGTTGGTGAACCAAAAAGGCATTAAGTTTGTAAAATTCTAGGAAAGGACTTAATCCCGTTCTAGACCAATTTGACTTATTCAAAGCATGAGTTTTAAAAGCATACACAAATATATCTTTCCATTTACTGTTTTACTGTTCACGACCTTCATTGCCAATGAATCATTTGCACAAAAATCAGGTTCGCGTAAAAGTAAAAAACAACAAAAAAAAGAAGCCATGGCGGATCGCCTTTTTATAGAAGGTGAAAAGCACATGATGTTGGAGGATTTTGAAAAAGCTTATTTTTATTTTGGCAAGGCACATGAACTAAATCCTGATGCAGGAGCCATCAATTTCAAATTGGCTGAAATCCTCTCCAGAGCAAACCAAAATGAAGATGCCCTGGAATATGGGCAAAAAGCCATAGCAGCTGACCCTGACAATAAATACTACCATTTGTTGGTTGCAGAAGTTTACACCAAACAAAACCAACCTGACAAAGCCGCTGAAATCCTAAAATCGCTTATTGAAAACTCCGATAAAAACCAACAATATATCCTTGAATTAGCCTCTATCTATCTAGGCACTCAGCAATATGACAAAGCACTTAAGGCCTTAGATGAAGCAGAGGAATATTATGGTGTACTCGAACAACTCTCCGTCCAAAAACAAAGGATTTACCTCAGCAAGAATGATTTGGAATCAGCCGTAAAGGAAGGCGAAAAACTCATCGAAGCCAATCCCGGCAATTCACGGTTTGTATTGGCATTAGTTGAGATGTTATTCAACAATAACAGGACAGACCAAGCCTTGGAGGTCGTCACAAAATCACTGGAAGATTACCCTAACCAGGGAGATCTCAATTTGGCCTCTTATACCCTATTGAAGAAAAAAGGGGAAATCAAAGCAGCACATGCCCAACTTTATAAAGGATTTAGCAATCCTGACCTAGAAGGCAGCGTCAAAGCCCAAACATACGCAGACATCATACAACAAGACCTCAAAACACCTGAGCGGGAAGCCTTACTGGACAGCTTGGGACAGCTCATGGTTTCAAGAAACCCAAATGAAGCTGAAGTATACGCTATATTGGGAGATAGGGCGCTATTTGACCAAAATAATGACCAAGCCCTTTCTCACTATCAAAAATCCATCAGCCTAAACCAAAACGATCCAAAAGTCTTGCAAAGCATCATTAGTTTAATGTTTGAACTGGGCAAGGACTTTGGAGAAATTGAAAAATATACCACCATTGGTGTGGAGGTATTCGAAGACAAGCCTGAATTCTGGTTTTTCCATGGCACTACCAAATTGGCCCTCAATAAACACAAAGAAGCGGAACAATCTTTGCTTAAAAGTCAAGAGTTGAACAAGGGACTGAACAGCCAACTGGACCTTATGATCATGGGCCAATTAGGAGACACTTACCATGCCCTGGACAAAAATGAAAAGGCTTATGCAGCCTATGACAGCATCTTGAAACAAACACCAAATGATGAGCATGTGTTGAACAATTATGCTTATTTTCTCTCTCTGGAGAAAAAAGACCTCCCCAAAGCCTATAACATGTCCAATAAATTGGTAAAACAATTCCCTGATAATGCTACCTATTTAGATACCCATGCCTGGGTCCTGTTCCAAATGGAAAATTACGAACAAGCAAAAATCTTTATGGAGCGGGCATTGGACAATGAAGTAGAACCTAGTGGCGTTATGTTGGAGCATTATGGGGATATTCTTTATCATCTGGGAGAAAAGAACGAAGCATTGAAATATTGGAAGAAGGCCCTCAGCTTAAACGATATCAGCGAAGTATTGAACAAAAAAATCAAGGACATAAAATACTATGAGTAAATACTTTTTACTAAGCCTTATTGCTGCACTAGTTCTTTTAGCAGGTTGCGCCAGAAAAACCAACCTTTTCACCTCCGATGAAACCATGAAGGAGTTTAGCCCCTCCTATTTTGAATTCAATTACCTCAGTGCCAAGGCAAGGGTAGTTTTGGAGGAACAAAACGGCAAAACCACTAGAGGCACCCTTAACCTAAGGGCAAAAAAGGATAGTATTATTTGGTTCAGTGTAAGCCCCGGCTTGGGCATTGAAGCAGTCAGGGGAGTCATCACCACTGAATCCATCAAAATCAAAGATCGCATTAACGGGCAGGACATTGACCTGAGCTATGATCAATTCCAAAACACCTATGGATTGAGGATTTCTCTAAATCTATTTCAAAACATCCTTTTTGCCAATATCCCCAATAAAGTAAGCTACAGGGACAGGCTCGTGCGTGTAGGCAAGACCTTTGAACTTAGGCAAAGAAGAGATGATATTATTTATGAATCGGTCATCGGTGCCCAGCATGGAAAAGTAGAAAAACTAAATACTTCCTCCCGTTACCACAAAGGAAAACTTACTGCGGTCTACCCTGAATTTGAGGACTTAGAAGGCCAACCTTTTGCCAATAAAATCCTCATCACTATGCTGATCCAACAACAATCTAACAACCCTCAGTCTACCCTGGTCAATATGGAAGTCAACAAAGTGGACCTTAGTAACACACCCATTTCATTCCCCTATAATTTTTAAGCTATGAAGCGCAGTTTTCATCTGTTCATAATTTCATTCACTGCTTTTTTGTTTTTGCTGGGGCCGGCAGAACTTCAAGCCCAAACCAAGAAAACCCGAGCCCAGCTTGAAAAAGAAAAAGCAGAAGTTCAGCAGAGATTAAAAGAGTTTGATGAAATCCTAAAAAAGACTTCTGCCAGGAAAAAGAACACCATCGGTGAACTAAATCTAGTCAATAAACAGTTAGAAACCAGGGTTAACTTCATCAAAACCTTAAACACTGAGGTAATATTACTCAATAGAGAGATCAAAGAAACTGAGGGTATGATCGGGTCTTTGGAAAATGATTTAAAGACATTGAAAGAGGAATATGCCCAGATGATTTATGTATCCTCAAAACTCAATAGAGGTGTAACAGTCCTTTCCTTTATCTTCAGTTCTGAAAACTTCAAACAGTTCTATATGCGACTGAGGTATCTCAAGCAATACAGTGATGCCAGAGAAAAGCAGGTAGACCAGATCCTCAAAGTCAGTGCTGATTTACAAGTACAAAAAGAAGAACTACAATCCAAAAAAGGCCAAAAAGAAGATGCTCTTAACGAAGAGCAAAGTCAAAAAGCAGAGTTGGATAAACTCAGGAAAGAACAACAAAGCATTGTCAATTCATTGGCAGCAAAAGAAAAAGAAATTCGCGAGGATATTGCCAAAACTAAAAAGCAACAGGAAGAGCTAAATAATTTGATCAGAAAGGTGATCGAAGAGGAAATCAGACGAGCAGAAGCAGAAGCCAAGAAAGCCAATACAACTACCAAAAAGTCAGCTGGCAGCAGCATGCCAATGACGCCAGAAGCCGCAGCATTGTCGAGTTCTTTTGCCGAAAACAGGGGAAAACTTCCTTGGCCAGTAGCCAAAGGCTTTATTTCTAAGTCTTATGGTAAACACGCCCACCCTACCCTGAAGGATATCATGATCGCCAATGACGGGGTAGACATTCAAACCAGCCCCAATGAAAGCGTCAGGGCAGTGTTTGATGGAGTGGTCACCAAAATCTCTACGGTCCCTGGCATGGGCGGAACCATCATTATCCGTCACGGCGAATATTATACCATGTATAGTCGCTTAAAGACCATTGCTGTAAAATCAGGAGAAACAGTGAAAGCAAATGACAAAATTGGGGAAGTTTCCACAGGCAACAATGGGGTTTCAGAAGTCCATTTTCAAACTTGGAAAGGACTAAAAGTAATGAATCCTTCCATTTGGTTAACGGGGAAATAAGTATTTATCCTATAATATGAGTATCTTTACAAAAAAGATTACGAAAATATAAATAACTGTGCATTATTCCTTTGTGATAGTAAGTCACAATTATATCTTTGTAACGATTTAAAAAACTAAAATTCGCTTATCATGACTACATTGGGTTTCATACAAAATATAGGAGGCGGTTCCTTGGTGGTAATTATCCTAGTGATCATCCTTCTTTTCGGAGCTAAAAGAATCCCTGAATTAGCAAAAGGATTGGGCAGAGGCATCAAAGAATTCAAAGATGCTACCAAAGAGATTCAGGATGATATCGAGGAAGGAATCAAAGGAGACAGTAAGAAGAAAAGCTAAATATTATCACCATTGGAAAAATTCCATTCTTTCGACGAAATAAAAATATCGCTTGAAAATAAGGAAACTGACTGTAAAGCGATAGTCAATTATTATCTCAAAAACATTCAGACGAAGGCGCACTTAAACGCCTTCGTTGAAGTTTATGAGCAATCTGCTTTAGAACAGGCAGAAAAAGTAGATCAAAAAATCCAAAGTGGCACTGCAGGAAAACTGGCTGGAATGGTAATAGGCATCAAGGATGTGCTTTGCTATGCAGACCATGAAGTCAATGCTTCCAGTAAAATCCTAGAAGGCTTCCAATCCCAATTTACTGCTACAGCAGTACAAAAGCTCATCGATGAAGATGCCATCATTATTGGCAGACTCAACTGTGACGAATTTGGTATGGGCTCTTCCAATGAAAACACCGTTCATGGAAATGTACTCAATGCCCTCGATGAAGAGCGTGTTCCTGGAGGTTCTTCAGGAGGTTCGGCCGTTGCTGTGCAAGCGAACCTTTGCACCACTTCTCTGGGTACAGATACAGGTGGATCCGTCAGACAGCCAGCTGCATTTACCGGATTGGTGGGTATTAAGCCTACCTATTCCAGGGTTTCCAGATATGGCTTGATCGCCTATGCATCTTCCTTTGATACTATTGGCGTTTTCTCTACCAATGTAAAGGACAATGCCCTTGTCATGGAAGTCATAGCAGGCCATGATGACAACGACAGCACAGTCTCCAGAAAAGAAGTCCCTTCATATAGCCAACAGCTGGATTTGAAAAAACCAGTTAAAGTTGCTTATTTGAAAGAGACCATTGAATCTGAAGCCTTACAGTCAGAGATCAAAGAACACACCCTTGATGTACTCAATAAGCTAAAAGAAGAAGGTCATCATGTGGAAGAAGTGGATTTCCCACTGCTCGAATATGTATTGCCTACTTATTATATCCTGACCACTGCCGAAGCTAGCTCAAACCTTTCTAGATTTGATGGCGTAAAATATGGTTACAGGACTCCTAATGCCCATAACCTGGAAAGCATGTATAAGCTAACCAGATCCGAAGGTTTTGGAGAAGAAGTAAAGAGAAGGATCATGCTTGGAACTTTCGTGTTAAGTGCCAGTTATTATGACGCTTACTTTACTAAAGCGCAAAAAGTCAGAAGGTTAATCAAAGAGTTCACTGAAGATCTTTTGAATAAATTTGATTATATTGTTATGCCAACCACTCCGTCTACTGCGTTTAAGTTTGGAGAGCATAGTGATGATCCAGTGGCCATGTACTTGGAAGATTTGTACACTGTTCAAGCCTCAGTATCTGGTGTTCCTGCCATCTCCATCCCTAACGGAACGGATGATCAGGGCCTACCGATTGGTTTGCAGATCATAACCAACTCTTTCAAGGAATCAGAGCTGTACGCTTTCGCGGATTACTTAACTAAAATTAAAAAACTATAAATACCATATGACCATGAGAAACTGGAAATTATATACACTCTTATCGCTGTTGATAAACTGTGTCGTGATTACCATAGCTCAAGGTCAACAGGAAGATGGTTTCATTGAAGCTGATGATAAGGCCTTCATAGCACCGGTCTATGATTACGAATTCATTCCTGATTTCACCTATGATGAAGTCAATGAAAGGGTTCGGAAAATGGATACGGGAATGCCTTTCGAGCTGAATGAAACCATCTTTGCTTTTATCAACTATTTTACGGTAAGGAACAGGGAATATTCTAAGATGACCTTGGCACGCAAGGAAATTTATTTCCCATTATTTGAAGAAGCCCTCAAACGTCATGATATGCCAGAAGAAATCAAGTATCTGGCGATCATAGAATCCGGACTAAATCCAAAAGCAAAGTCCAGGGTAGGCGCTATGGGACTTTGGCAGTTTATGCCCGCTACCGGCAGGGTATATGACCTCAATGTCACTAGGGATATTGATGAAAGGATGGACCCAGAAATGGCCACCGAAGCAGCCTGTAAATACTTGAAAGCCCTACACAGGATGTTTGGCAACTGGGAATTGGCGCTTGCAGCTTATAACTGTGGCCCTGGAAATGTACGAAAGGCCATTAGAAGGTCTGGAGGAAAGCAAACCTTCTGGGGAATTTATAATAGGCTACCAAGAGAGACCAGGGGTTACATCCCTCAGTTTCAAGCCATCATGTATGTTTTCAAGTATGCCGATGAACACAACCTTATCCTTGAAGACGGCTCCTTCCCTGTAGCACATGAAAAAGTTCACTTTAATGCAGAAATGGACCTTGAAGAACTCGCTGAAGTGTCCGGTGTTTGTTTGGAAGATCTCCAATTTCTAAACCCATCAATCATTAAAAACAAGGTCCCCCATGCACAAAAACATATTGCACTAAGGGTCCCAAAAAACCAGGCCAACTATTTAGTGGAGAACAAAGGCTGGATTATAGATTCACTTAACATTAGGGAAGAAAGATTATTGGCAAGTTTGGCAGAGGAAAAACCAGAAGAAGAAGTAGCTGAAAAACTGATCTATAAAGTAAAAAGAGGAGATGCTTTAGGCAGGATTGCCAATAGATATGGCACTTCAGTTTCCGACCTTAAAGCTTGGAACGGCCTCTATTCCAATAATATAAAAATCGGCCAACAACTGACCATCTATCAAAACCCTAAAGCCTTCAACCAACAAATCGCGGAAAGCAACCAAGCCAAGCAGGATGCTACACGACTGTCGGGAAATCCAAAAACTTATACAGTACAGCCAGGAGATTCTTTATGGTTAATCGCCCGTAAATTAGAGGGCGTAAGCATCGAAGAAATCAAAAGGCTAAATAAGCTCAACAACAATAAGATCAAACCAGGACAAAAATTGATTATTGGCTAGAAGGCTTATAACTAATTTTTTAATAATAGCTTTTTCGCTCTCACATATTTTTATAAATTGTAATCAGTCCTTAACCAAATCATTCAAAAAATGCCTACGAAAAGAATATTAATATTAGCCTCAGCTCTACTATTTATCGCCCTTATTTCCAGTTGTGACGACCTTAAGAGTGAATCAGGAAGTAACAAACCCAAAGCTCGAGGAGGACATGGAGAAATACTACTGGTCATCGACTCCCTAAAATACAAGGGGCCTTTAAAGGATGCCTTGGAAAATGTATTCGAGGAAGACATCAAAGGATTGGTAAGGGAAGAAAGCATTTTTGATATTAGGAAAGTTGATCCTAGGACCATGACCAGGATTCTAAAGATGGCCTTTAATATAGTATATGTCACCACCTTTGATGACAATAAACCGGGCAGCAGAATGATCAACGCGCAGTTCAGTCCGCAGTCCAAGGAAAAGGCCATGGAAGATGAATCACTATTCATGATAAGGAATGAGGATGAATTTGCCCAAGGCCAAGAGGTAATCTATTTATTTGGAAACACTGAAGAAGAATTAGTCAGAAATCTTCAGAAAAACAAAGGTAAATTACAAAACCTATTTGAAGTAAGAGAAAGAAACAGACTGAGCACTGCTATCTTGAATCGCAGAAATGGGGCCGCAGAACAAAAAGCCAAAGAGAAATTCAACCTTGATCTGTCTATCCCAGCCTCCTATCAATTCGTTAAGGAAGAAGATAATTTCATGTGGCTGAGACAACCTACCCCCAATACCCAAAGAGCAGATATCAGCCTCTTTTTTTATGAAACAGACTATACTTCAGAAGAGCAAGTATTCCCTGAAAATATCATTCCATTCCGCGATCAAATTTTGAAAGACAGAATTTTTGGTGATCCTGACAAACCTAATTCTTATCTTAAAACTGAAACAACCATCATTCCTTCCTTTAGGGATATCAAAGTCGATGGAAAGTACGCCCTAGAAATTCGAGGACAATGGAGAACCAATAATATTAGCATGGGAGGCTCATTTCTTTCTTATATTGTAGTGGACCAAAAAAGAGGAAAACTATACTATATGGAAGGCTTCCTCTATTATCCAAATGAAACCCACAAATCAGCCTTGAGGGAAATAGAGACCATACTATTGGCCACTAAATTCCCGGAAGCTGCTCAATAATAAATCCAACATATAGCTTAGCATGGCGATAAAAATCAGAAAAGAAGACGCACTTGGGTATCATAGCCAAGGTAGTCCGGGAAAAATCGAAGTAGTTCCCACCAAACCTTTATCTAGCCAGATGGACCTGGCGCTAGCTTACTCTCCAGGTGTAGCTGAACCCTGTTTAGAAATTGCCGCTCAAAAGGAAAATGTCTATAAATACACCGCTAAGGGCAATTTGGTAGCTGTAATTTCCAATGGAACTGCTGTCCTCGGCCTTGGGGATATTGGACCTGAAGCAGGTAAACCAGTAATGGAAGGGAAAGGAGTACTTTTTAAAAAATTTGCCGGTATCGATGTTTTCGACATTGAAATTGATGAAAAAGACCCAAAAAACCTTATCCAGATCATTAAATCATTAGAGCCTACTTTTGGCGGGGTAAATCTGGAAGATATCAAAGCTCCTGAATGTTTTGAAATAGAGCAAGCCCTTAAAAAAGAAATGAAAATCCCAGTCATGCACGATGACCAGCATGGCACGGCTATTATTTCCGGTGCGGCACTGCTCAATGCCCTGGAAATTGTCGACAAGAAAATTGAAGATATTAAGCTTGTCGTCCTGGGGGCTGGAGCAGCGGCCATTTCATGTACAAGATTTTACGTATCCCTAGGGGTAAAAAAGGAAAATCTGGTCATGGTCGATAAAGACGGGGTGATTACTGTAGACAGAGAAGACCTAGATGATATTAGAAGAGAATTTGCTTATGCAGGTAATGACCTTCACAATCTTGCCGATGTTATGAAAGGCGCTGATGTATTTCTAGGGCTTTCTGCCGGAAATATAGTTTCCCCAGAACATATCAAATTAATGGCCGAAAACCCCATTGTATTTGCCTTGGCCAACCCTAATCCTGAAATCGCCTATGACCTAGCAACTTCTACCAGAGAAGATTTGATCATGGCAACAGGTAGATCTGATTATCCCAATCAGGTAAATAATGTTTTGGGCTTTCCCTATATTTTCCGGGGTGCCTTGGATGTAAGGGCCACAGGAATCAATGAAGAAATGAAATTGGCCACGGCCCATGCCATTGCAAAATTGGCCAAGGAGCCCGTACCAGATATTGTCAATAAAGCCTATGGAGATGACCAGCTGGGATTTGGAAGAAAATACCTCATTCCCAAACCTCTGGACCCAAGACTGATCACAACCATTGCCCCTGCCGTGGCCAAAGCTGCCATGGACACCGGTGTTGCCCAAAACCCTATTACGGATTGGGAAGCCTATGAACTGGAACTACAGGAAAGAATCGGCATTGACCAGCGATTGATGTCCAGGGTAATTTCCAGAGCCAAGAAGAATCCAAAACGTGTGGTGTTTGCTGAAGCGGACAACCGTAAAATCCTTAAAGCTGCTCAGCTTATTATTGATGAAAAAATTGGTGAACCAATACTCCTTGGTAACCGGGAAACCATCATGAAGCTGATCGAAGAAAATTCTCTGGAACTGGACAATGTTTCCATTATTGATCCATTTGAAGATCCTGAAAGATTGGAACGCTATGGAAAAATCCTATATGATAAGCGTAAGCGTAAAGGCTTAACGCCCTTTGAAGGCCAAAAACTAATGCGGGACCGGAATTACTTCGGAGCCATGATGGTGGAGCTTGGCGAAGCAGATGCCTTAATTTCAGGTTTGACCAAGGATTACCCAAAGACTATCCTTCCTGCCCTTCACGTAATAGGCGTGAAAAAGGATGTCGACCGTGTAGCGGGGATGTATATTATGAATTCTGACAAAGGACCTTTCTTCTTTGCTGACACGACAGTAAACGTCAACCCTACTGTGGATCAAATGGTAGAAATCATCGGGTTGACTGCTGATGCTGTACGGTTCTTTGATTTGGAACCAAGGGTAGCAGTACTCTCCTACTCCAATTTTGGCTCAGCAAAAGGTAATACGCCAACTAAAACGGCTTTGGCTACTGCCAAGGCAAAAGCTAAATTCCCTGACTTGGTCATTGAAGGGGAAATGCAGGGCAATGTGGCATTAAGTGAAGAAATCCAACAGGAAAATTATCCTTTCAGCGCCCTAGCAAGCAAAAAAGCCAATACTTTGATCTTTCCTAACTTGAGCTCTGGAAACATTGCCTATAAACTGGTAGCAGGAATTGGCAATGCAGAAGCTATCGGCCCAATTCTTTTGGGAATGAACAAACCAGTGCATATCTTACAGCTGGGCAGTTCTATTAGGGAAATTGTCAATATGGTTGCCATTGCAGTGGTGGATGCCCAAAGTCACGAAAAAGTATGATAGATTATTTAAAAGGAAAACTAGTTACCAAAGACCCCACCTATGTGGTCATTGATATTAACGGGATAGGTTATCATGTCAAAATATCCTTGAACACCTATTCTCAGATAAAAGATGAGGAGCAGATAATGCTCCTCACTCATTTGCATATCAAAGAAGATGCCCATACCCTTTTTGGCTTTAAAGAAGAGCAGGAAAAAAAACTTTTTTTGCTATTAATTTCCATCAGTGGAGTAGGTCCCAATACAGGATTGATGATTTTATCCTCATTAAATGTGGAAGAGTTGGGCACAGCTATTCTCCATGATGACCACAAAACCATTCAAAGGGTTAAAGGTGTCGGAGCCAAAACGGCCCAAAGGATTGTGTTGGAACTTAAGGATAAAATCCAAAAAGAAGGCATAGAAACCTCCGCTGCCATTACTGCTGGCTTTGTCCAACCAAACCATGCCATCAAAGAAGAAGCTTTACAGGCTCTTTTAACCTTGGGCTTCACCAAGGCTGTAGCAGAAAAAAATATCAATACAATTTTGAAAAAAAGCGGCAAAGAAATTTCTTTGGAAGAATTAATTAAAGCATCTTTAAGGTCAACTTAATTTATTCAAGTTTGACTACAGTGAGACATTACTTTTTCTCAACCAATAAGCTATATCACTTTTATACAACAATTACCTTGTTGTTAACGGCGATTTTCTTGTTTTCTAACGAGACAACCGCTCAAAATGTCGTTCAGGATACTGTACCCAATTTGGTCGATTCCCTAGACAAAAGAAGGACTTTGCCTTCCTTCTTGCTCTGGGATAATTTTGAGACCAATCCGCTATTTCCAAATCAAACACCATTCCAAAATCGTCAGTCCCCCTTTTACCAGACGGGACCAACACAGGAACAGGTGGAAGTACAAATGGACTCTACAATCCATTATAAAGTCTATGATGAATTGGATTCCACAGATATTGCCCCAGGCTATTATTTTGATTTTGAAGAATTTTCAAAGATCCAAGAACTACGCATGCGTCAGGAATACTGGAGGAACAGGTCCAGAGGTATGTATGGAGAAAGTGCCGTCAGTGGAAGAGGACTGATCCCCCCCATCACCATGAGCCCAACCTTTGACAGGCTCTTTGGAGGGAGTGAAATCAACATTACCCCTACCGGATATGTCAATCTTGACTTTGGCGGGATTTTCAGAAGGATAGATAACCCCTCCATCCCCATCAGGCAGCAGCAAAATGGTGGTTTCAACTTTGACCAGCAGATACAGATGAGCGTCAATGGTAGCCTTGGACAAAAAATGCAGATCAATGCCAATTTTGACAGCAATAATTCCTTTGACTTTGAAAATCAGTTAAAAGTCGAATACAGGGGCTTCGAGGAAGATATTGTCAAAAGTATAGAAATCGGGAATGTAAGCATGCCCGTCCAAAACAGCCTAATACAAGGAGCACAGAACCTTTTCGGAGTCAAAACCCAATTGCAGTTTGGCAAACTGTTCATGACTTCTGTCGCCTCCACCCAAAGAGGACGAAGAGATGAAATCGTCATCGAGGGCGGTGGTCAAGGTAGACCTTTTGAAATTAGGGCCTCTGAATATGATGATAACCGCCACTTCTTTTTGGCCCATTTCTTTAGGGAAAACTATGAAAGATGGCTAAGAGGCTTACCTCAAATCCTCTCTGGTGTAAATGTCACCCGCGTGGAAGTTTATATCATGAACAGGGCCAACAATACGGAAACCTTAAGGAATTTTGTAGCCTTTATGGACCTGGGAGAAGGCCAGAGGATCTATAAACCTGAAAATCCCAATATAGGATCAGGTGTACCTGGTAGTCCTGCCAGCAATGATGCCAACCAACTTTTCAAAACCCTGACCTCAAACCCATCCTTCAGGCCTTATGACAATGCTTCCACTGCCATAGAAAACGACCTTAACCTCGTGAAGGGAACTGATTTCTCCCAAGTCAATGGTGCCAGAAAACTTGCTGAAAACGAATATACCTTCCATAAGGAATTAGGCTACTTAAGCCTAAACAGAAAATTACAAAATGATGAGGTAGTCGCGGTATCCTTTGAATACACTTATAATGGACAGTCTTACAAAGTGGGTGAAATGTCTGAAGACTACCAAAACAGGGATGAATCGGATGTTTTATTTCTGAAATTATTGCGCCCCGCAAGGATCAACGTCAATGTCCCTACCTGGGATTTGATGATGAAAAACATCTATAATTTCAATGCCAACCAAATCCAACAAAGTGGCTTCCAATTACAGGTGATCTACCGGGATGACCGAACCGGACTGGATAACCCTAGCCTATTGGAAGGAGAGCAGGTAAAGGATGTGCCTTTGATCAGGCTGATGAAATTGGATAACCTGAACCCTCAAAATGACCCTCAGCCAGATGGCAATTTTGATTTTGTACCAGGCCTGACCATTCTCCCCGAAAAGGGCATGTTGATTTTCCCTGTTCTGGAACCATTCGGACAGACCCTCAGTGAGAATTTCCTTCCCAACGAAGAAAGCCTCAAGAATAAATTTGTATATGACACCCTGTACCGCACCACCAAAGCGGATGCGGAATTGGTCACTAGACTGAACAAATACTATTTAAAAGGCAGTTTGACTGCTGGATCTTCTTCAGAAATCATGCTGCCAGGTCTGAATATTTCCGAAGGCTCTGTTTTGGTAAGGGCCGGCAATATTCCATTAACTGAGGGCGTCGACTACACGGTGGATTATAATATTGGCAGGGTGGTCATTATTAATGAAGGTATACTTTCATCCGGTAAACGTATATCCATTAGTTTCGAAAAAGCGGACCTTGTTTCCTTCCAGACAAGAAGCTTATTGGGCACCCGTTTTGACTATTTGTTCAATGATAAATTCAATATCGGAGGAACCTTTCTGTATTTAAATGAAAGACCCAATATCACTAGGATCAGCACAGGAAGTGAAACCATTAAAAATAGCCTTTGGGGACTGGATATGAATTATAGTGATGAGTCCAGGTGGTTGACCAAACTGGCCGATGCGCTACCTTTTACAGACACCAAGGAAAAGTCCCTGATCACCTTTAATGGTGAATTTGCCCAACTGATCCCTGGCACCTCCAATGAAGTAAATGGAGAAGGTGCCTCGTATATTGATGATTTTGAAACGGCCGTCACACCTTTTAGCCTAGGCGGTTCCTCCCAAAACTGGAACCTTTCTGCCACTCCCCGTACCGAGAATGACCGCTTTGACCTAAGCATGCAGACTGAAGACCGTTTGGGCAATACCTACCGAAGAGCCCGCTTAGCTTGGTACAATATCGACAATGTATTCTATCGGGAAAGTGGCCAAGGTGTCCCCGGAAACATCAATTCAGAAGACCGACAAAACCATTATGTCAGAAGGGTCATTCCTCAGGAAATATTCCCGCAAAGAGACAGGGATGTGATTGTCACGCCGGAACCGCTATTTGAGTTGGCCTATTTTCCTCACGAAAGAGGGATGTACAATTATAACCCTAATTTGGATCGGCGGGGACTTCTTACCAATCCAGAAGAGAATTATGGCGGGATTACCCGTGCCATCACCTCTGATGTAGATTTTGACAGAACCAATATTGAATACATTGAATTTTGGCTGATGGATCCCTTTATCTCTGGAGAAAACGGCCGCGTGCTAGATGGAATTTTCAATGAAAACAATACTACAGGTGGTAAACTGATGATTAACCTTGGAGAAATCTCCGAGGATGTGATGAAAGACAGCAGACATGCTTTTGAAAATGGCCTTCCTGCTGATGGTGACCCTGCAGCGACCACTGAAAATGAATGGGGCCGTGTAACCAGCCAGCAGTACCTTACACCTGGTTTTGACAATTCCCCAGAAGCACGTCCCAACCAAGATGTAGGCCTGGATGGTCTCAGCAGTGAAGACGAAGTGGACTATTTTGCCGACCGTTTCCTCAGCCGTCTCAATGTGGACCCGGACGTCTATGCCGAAATTGAAGCAGACCCTTCTGCAGACAAATTCCAATATTATTTGGGTGATGAACTGGACCAAAATGACGTAAAAATCTTGGAAAGGTATAAACGGTTCAATGGGCTGGAAAATAATACGCCTATCAACACCAATTCTAATTTGGCCTATACCCCTTCTGGCTCCAACAAACCGGACAATGAAGACCTGAACAATGACAATACCATCAATGAAATAGAAAATTACTATGAATACGAGGTAGACCTTCGCCCAGGTCAATTGGTGGTAGGCCAAAACAATATTGTGGACAAGGTGACCCATAATGAAAATGGTGATGAAGTCAACTGGTACCTGTTCCGAATTCCTGTTCGCCAACCTGACAATGTCCAGGGGGACATTACAGGTTTCAAGTCCATGCGTTTTATCAGAACCTACCTGACAGATTTCGAACAGCCCGTGGTATTAAGAATGGCCAAGTTCCAAATGGTAGGAAGCCAATGGAGAACCTTCCAGGAATCCCTTTACGAAAGGGGGCTTTTTGAGGTGCCAGAACCTGATGTTTCCAATCTCACAGTGGGCGTGGTAAATATTGAAGAAAACAGCCAGGGAGGCCCTAACCAAAGCCCTTACGTACTTCCTCCAGGCATCATCAGAGACAGGGACAATACCTCTACTGTAGAAAGAAGACTGAATGAGCAATCTTTACGTTTATGTATTGATAATCTTCAGGCCAGGGATGCCAGGGCCGTATTTAAAAATGTCAACTTGGATCTGGTCCAATATGGCCGCTTAAAGATGTTCTTCCATGCAGACAGCGAAGATGCTGAAGATGGGGAATTAAGTGCTTTCTTAAGATTAGGCACGGACTATACAGATAACTATTATGAAATAGAAGTTCCACTGCACATCACCCCCACTGGCACCCGGGATCCTCAGCAAATTTGGCCTGAGTTGAATGAAATCAATATTGGCATTGATGAAATTGTAGGGGTAAAATCAGAAAGGGACAATAGCCAATCCCCACAAAATCTGCCTTATACTGCCCAAGTCAGACAGTATAAGGTCACGGTTGTGGGACGACCTGAATTAAACTATGTCCAAGGCTTGATGATCGGAGTAAGAAACCCTTCTTCTACAGGTGGGGCCAGTAAATCCATCTGTGTATGGGCCAATGAATTGCGTGTAGTCGACTTCAACAAATCTTCTGGCTGGGCTGCCAATGCAAGATTAAACGCACAAATTGCAGATGTGGCCACCATCTCTTCTACCATCAGGCACAATACATTTGGTTTTGGAGGATTGGAAACCAGATTATCCCAGAGATCCAGGGAATCCAGCACCCAATATGACATTTCTGCCAATGTGCAGGTAGACCGCTTATTACCAGAGGCATTGAGCGTTAGCATACCCATGTATGTCAGCATGGAAAATGCAACTACAAAGCCTCAGTATGACCCCTTGAACCCTGATGTTCCTTTTGAACTGGCCCTATCCAAATTCAGGACAGATGCTGAAAGGGAAGCCTATAAAGACTTGGTGCTTGACCAAGTAAAAAGAAGAAATATCAGCTTTACCAATGTGCGTAAAATCAAAGGAGAGGACAATGAAAAAAACAAAATTTATGACCTCTCCAATTTCTCCTTTTCATATGCCTATGGCTTGGTAAAACAAAGTAATATCAATACCCAGGATTATACTTTTGAAACCTATAAAGGAAATATCGCCTATAGTTATGCTCCTGAACCTGTACTCATAGAACCTTTTAAAGGCTCAGAAAAAATAAGCAGTCCTTACCTGCAATTGATCAAGGACTTCAATATAAACTTGGCCCCGACATTGATGACGGCTAGAATTGACATGGACAGGCGGTTTATGCGTACACAGTATAGAAATGATCAGCTTACCACTGAAAATGTGGCGCCATTATTCCAAAAAAGCTATTATATCAATCGCTTTTATAGCCTCAATTGGGACCTGACCAATAACCTATCCTTTGACTATACGGCAAGGGTAAACGCATTGGTGGACGAACCAGAAGGAGATCTGGACACAGAGGCCAAAAGGGATTCTGTACGGCATAACCTGAGGAATTTTGGCAGGACCACTAATTATAACCATTCCTTAGTGGCCAATTATCATATCCCAACCGAAAAAGTACCTATTCTTGATTGGATCAGCACTGATTTCCGCTACGAGGCGACATACAGCTGGATGACAGGATCCATAGGACAAAAAGACACCCTGGGGAATGTCATTCAAAACACTAGGGACCGAACCTTTACAGGTAAATTGGACATGATAAAACTGTACAATAAGGTCACCAAGCTCCGGGTACTCAACACCCCCAAAAGGCCATCCATTCCTGGACAGAAACAGCCTCAGGACACCATTAATACAGATGGTTTCTTAAATGGTTTTCTGAAGTTTGCCATGATGCTTAAAGAAGTCTCTGGTCGCTACAGCATTACAGAAGGTACTTTCCTACCCGGTTATATGGAAAATACCAGCTTATTTGGATTGGACAGGAGCTTTATGAATCCAGGCTTGGGCTTTATTTTCGGTAGCCAAAATGCTGATATTCGATACGATTTGGCCAACCAAGGACTCTTGGCTCCTAGTACAGAGCTGACGCAAACTTTCCGTCAAAACCAGGTCAAAGACCTTAGGTTGAATGCAATTTTGGAGCCTATTAAGGATTTACGCATCACCTTGGATTTACGAAAACGGGAAACGGGGCAATATGCTGAAATATTTAGGCGCAACAGTGAATTAGAAGAGGAATATGCTTCCATCAACCCTAACCGCCTTGGAGCCTATAGCATTAGCTATAATATCATTAAAACGGCCTTTGCAAAAAATGATGATCAGAACAACTCCCCATTATTCAGCAATTTTGAGGATTACAGACCCATCATCAAGTCAAGGCTAGAGACTTTGAACCCAGGAGGAGAATATAATCTCAATGGGCAAGATGTCCTGGTGCCTTCCTTCTTAGCGGCATACTCGGGTAAGTCTGCAGAAGAGATCGACCTCAATCCTTTCCCTAAATTCCCGCTGCCCAATTGGAGATTGGAATACAGAGGCCTTTCCAGGTTACCTTTGTTCCAAGAACATTTTAGTTCCATTAACCTTACGCATAATTACACTTCTGCCTATGATGTAAGTAATTTCTCCAATTCATTATTGTACCAATCGGGCCTTGAATTATACAATAGCCTGCAACATTACCCCATGGCCAGCATAACGGATGAATTTGGCAGTTATATTCCAGTTTATATTTTCAACCAGGTGGTCATTTCCGAGCGGTTTGCACCATTGATTGGCATAGACTTACTGACCAAAAGCAGAATGAACATTTCTTTTGAATACAACACGGAAAGGAATATCGGACTGAACTTCTCCAATGCGCAGGTAACAGAACAAAGCAGTCATGATTTTAGATTTGACCTAGGATACACCAAATCAGGAGTAAAAATCCCTTTCAAAATACAAGGCCAACAGGAAGTATTGAACAACGACCTGGAAATCCGGGTCAGTACCAGTATTGTGGATACACAGACCCTGCAGAGAAAGATTGAAGAAGGCAGCACCATTACCAACGGTAACCTCAATCTACAGATTAGACCTACGATTGGATATATCATTAACCAGAATCTCAAAGTTTCACTTTACTTTGACCGCACCGTCAATGATCCCAAAATCACCACAGCCTATAGAAGAAGTTCCACTGCTTTTGGCGGACAATTACGATTTAATTTAGGCCAATAGGTTTTATCATTTGGGGAAAGCTTGTATTTTTGGCTTTGATTAATCCTAAATATAGAATATGAATTTCCCAAAAGAATTAAAGTACACAAAAGACCACGAATGGGTTAAAATCGAAGGTGACACAGCTACTATCGGCGTAACTGAATTTGCCCAAAGAGAATTGGGTGACATCGTTTATGTAGAAGTAGAAACTGTCGGTGAAACTATCGAGGCCGGAGAAGTGTTTGGTACAGTAGAAGCAGTAAAGACTGTTTCTGACTTATTTATGCCATTGGAAGGAGAAATTATCGAATTCAATGAAGAATTGGAAGGATCTCCTGAGTTGGTCAACGAATCTCCTTATGAAGAGGGATGGATGATCAAAGTGAAGTTTGAAAACGAATTGCCTTCTGACTTGCTTTCAGCTGAAGAATACGCTGAATTGGTAGGTGAATAAAGAAAATTACTTTAGCGATCGCTTGCTACCCGCTTTGCTATGGTTGGTGATGTTATTATTACTGATCATGTCCCCAGGGGATCAATTACCAGAAGGCCCAAAAATACCAGGACTGGACAAAATCATCCATTTCAGCTTATTTGCAGGCCTCTTATTCTTATGGAATAGGGCAATAATGGACAAGGATGAATCCCTACCAACTAAAAGATTTATCACTAATCACTTAGTTTTGGGTATCATTTTTGCTATATTAGCAGAAGAGATGCAACAATTGGCTCCTAATAGGAGCTTTGACCTTACGGACATTGTGGCTAATCTTACAGGAAGCTTAATCGGTACCCTTTGTTTTTATATTTTATACAAGAAGAAAAGTAAGCTTGTATAAATAAAAATAAATGGTTAGAATTGTTATCGCTAAAATAGAGCAAGAATTATTAACCTTTATATGAGTATTAACTATGGAAGCTAAAAAGACACCAAAAGCTGATTTGACCAAAAAGTCAGGCATGTTCCTGAACCTAGGTCTATTGATCAGCGTTGGTCTTACGCTGTTTGCTTTCGAGTACAAGTCTTATGAATCAGGAGAACTGATGGACTTGGGAACAGTGGAAGACGATTTCGAGGAACTATTGGATATTCCGATTACGGAACAGCCACCTCCACCGCCTCCACCAGTAGAGCAGCCTATCATCGAGGAAATCCCTGATGAAGTTGAGATTGAAGAAAAGATCGAAGTTAACTTTGACGTGGACGTTCAGGAAGAAACTGTCATCAAAGAGGTAGTTATTGCTGATGCCCCTGTTGAGGAAAAAGCTGATGAGATTTTCGATGTGGTGGAAACCATGCCTACCCCTCCAGGTGGAATGGAAGGTTGGAACAAATACTTGAGCAAAAACCTGAAGTATCCAACTCAGGCCAGAAGAATGGGAATCGAAGGTACAGTATATGTGGTTTTCGTAGTTAACACTGATGGATCTATCCAAGATGTTGGTATCTTGAGAGGAATCGGCGGTGGTTGCGACGAAGAAGCCATGAGAGTAGTTAAAAACGCCCCTGCTTGGGAACCTGGTAAACAAAGAGGTAGACCAGTAAGGGTAAAAATGAGACTACCTATCCGATTCAAATTGAGCTAATCGGTATTTAAAGATATAATTTTGAAAGACTGCCATTGCTGGCAGTCTTTTTTTTGCCCTCATTTCTCCTATTGACTTTCCTCTGTTCCGACCAAGCCGAAAAGCTGGGGGAAAACAGTCTATTTTAGCTTTGATATGCGCTGTTTATTAACCACAGAGGGATAAAGATGAATACGGATATGCTTAATTTATAATACATCTACTTTTCTTTTAAAACAGCTCCCCCAGAAATATGGCTTGATCCGATAAATACATTAACATATCTATTGCGACCTAAAGAAAGCTTTTTCTAATTTTTATAAATGAAAAGTTGGTTTTTCACAGTTTTTCTTGTTGATCTAAATGCCCCTTTATGCTGGACTTTAGAGCATCCCATTTTTGGGAAAATTCAAGGTAGTGCTAAGAAAATGGCTTAGCTCATACACTAGCCTACTTGGATTCACTACCTTTTAGCCTCCAGCCTATATCTGAAAATTAAATAGGGGAAACGTCTTAATGGCGGAAATCCTATATTCCATTTCAAAAGGCCTACCAACTTCCTAGAACCATCATGACGATCAAGTTTCTCTTTACTTTTTCATCGACAGAAAAAGTAAACCTTTCCTCTCCCATTACGAATAAATATTGATAAATTATTTTAAAACTATTTACTTAGTTTTTCAACTAATTATTTCTATATTAGTAATATCTTATTGAGCAAAAGACTGCGCAAAGCTTACCCGGGTACTTGCAGGTCTGGTTTCATATCTGAGTAGCGTAAATCACTTAGAACAATGGGATCAGTATGCACCTTCATTATAAGTTCATTTACCATCATAAAGCATTACCATGGAAGCAAAGAAAACTCCCCAAGCAGACCTAAGAGGGAAATATGGATTGTTTTTCAATATAGGTCTATTGATAAGTGTGGCACTAATATTGGCCGCCTTTGAATTCAAATCCTATCAAAAGGTCAATTCCTTGGAACTTAAGACCGAGTCTGATAGTTTTGACAAAATTTTGGATATTCCCATCACGGTTCATGAGCCTCCTCTCCCCCAAAAAGTGGAGCAACCCAAAATCGAGGAAGTCCCCGATGAAGAAGAGATCATGGACAAGATCGATGAAGTATTTGATATCAATCTACCCGAAGAAGTCAAGATCCCCGAATATATAATCAATGAAGCGCCACCAGTGGAGGAAAATGCAGAGGAAATATTCGAAGTGGTGGAAACCATGCCCACCCCACCTGGCGGCTTAGAAGGCTGGGCCAAATATTTGAACAAGCACCTCAAATATCCCACACAGGCCAGACGCATGGGCATAGGTGGTACCGTTTACCTCTATTTCGTAGTAAACACAGACGGCTCCATCCAAGACATTACCGTAGCCAGAGGCATTGGAGCAGGCTGTGATGCAGAAGCAGTTCGGGTACTCCAAAACGCCCCAAAATGGACCCCAGGAAAACAAAGGGGCAAGCCCGTAAGGGTAAAAATGGCCCTACCTATCAAGTTTCAGTTGCAATAAAAATTATGTGGATTAAATGGGGTAGCCGTGTGGCTGCCCTGTTTTATTTTAAATGGAATATTAATTCCCTTTAATGGGAACGAATTTTGTGTTACTTTTGTCATCCTTGAAATATGGGGCTGACCGGTTTTGACAGTAGGTGTAAGGACTGGGCTCGCATGTCGGGTGGAGCATGTACGTCCGTGAATAATTCATGCGATCTATAATTGGCGAATCTAATTACGCCATGGCTGCCTAATCAAACCCAATAGGGATTGATACTGCTTAAAGGGTTGAGCCCGCCGAGGCGGATTCCCCGGCCACATCCCGCAGCTCTCTGACTTGGCGGAGCTGATCCTGGGGTGTCGACTTGCCAGGTCTAGCATTGGAGATGCTATTAATCCCTTGCGAAATTCAAATAGCTAAGCCCAAAGGTAGCTGTGTCATCCAGCAGCCCTGGGACGAAAACCCAACAGGTGACTAAACATGTAGACGGTACGGTGTTTCCCTATCTGGACCAGGGTTCGACTCCCTGCAGCTCCACAACACAAAAACGAGGTGAAAATTCACCTCGTTTTTTATTTAAAAAACAAAAACATATAAATAAAACTCTATTTTACCATAGTATAACGTTTACATCCTTATAATTTCACGAGCCTCTGCCAATTTATACCAAAAACAATTTACTAACAATATCATTCAAAAAACGAACTACTTTTTAAAAGTTCGACCAATCCCTTCAGCTTAGCTGAAGAGAGTCGAACCACATGTAAATTTCACTTTTTAAATGTTTTTTTCCACATCAATTGACATTTATATCAAAAGAAAAAACTAAACCAACCGTTCTTCCAATTGCCCCTTCCAAAGGATATATCCCTTTCTTGGATCCGAATAGTCATGATTTAACCTACTGAACATTTCCGGGGAGCTTTCTATAAAGGCTTGTCTTCCCTTATCTTTTATATTCTGAAGGTCCGATTCTACCTCATTCAGTCTTTTTCCAAGCAGGGATTGGGAAATTCCTCCTCCATTAACCATGATTTCCGTGTGCCAAATATAGGTAGCCTCTTCCGTATCCAAGGTTTCTAAAATGATATGGTGAAATTTCTTACCTTTTAATAGAAAGACGAATGAGAAAGGTTTTAATATAAACCTTATTTTTAACAATGAACCTTCGTGTTTTGATGCCAAGTACCTCAATTGTCTGAAATGCCTGTACTTTTCATCTCCAATTAGATTATTGATCAATTGCTCTTCTGTAAAATGAGAGGCGGGGAATTGATCAGCTCTTCTTAAACCTTCAAGATCAGAAGTAGATCTATTGTCATTTTGATGATTTGGATCATTTTTAATTTCATCGATGGCAAACTGAAACCTGACACTTTCAATGGTATCTTGATTAATCTTTCCCAAGTCTTCAGATTCAGCTTTTTGAGCCACTAACATTCCATTTTCAAATTCAACAAAAATCTCCACATTGGCATACTTCATTTTTAGTGACTTGGAGAAGTATGGTTTTAATACTTCCAACTCGGGACGGACGTATTCATTTTCCAGTTCAAATTCAATTTCTGTATTGAGTTCTTTGACGGGATAATTAAAGGCAATGCTGCCATACCTGAAATCCAATTTGTCCAGTGCAATTTTAACCGTCTTGTCGATGGTGACAGCACTCATTTCTCCAGGTTCGCTTAGATCCATAAACAAGTGGGCTTCTTTCTTAAGTTTTCTATAATAGGTGTTCCTCTTCAAAAACAAACGGTCAAGATAATCAACCAAATAATCCCGATAATCATATATCACAGGGGCCAGTTCGGAGCGCTGTACCCTCCCTATATATTGGATAAGTTTGCCCTTGAAAGAAAAAGGATAGACCAAAAACAGCCTTGAAATGTTTTGCAAATCCACACCTTCCCCCATCAACTGTCCGGTAGTAATCAAGACCTGGAAATCTCCTCTGGATATCTGACCCCATTTCTCTTTGCGGCTACGTTCATTATCTTCCCCACTCAAAGTGATTACTTCAAAAATCCCTTTCAAATAGTAGTTTAATGTAGCGATATGCTCTCTTCTTTCTGTAATAACCACTACACCTCCCCCTTCATTCACCTCTTTTATTACATCTTTGATGATGAGCTGATTTCTGGCTGAATCTTTCACCAAAATCTTTGAAAGTGTCTCAAAACTATCAGTTTTTGGATTGAACGGTACTTGCAAGGCGGTCTTCCTCACTTTCACCGTTGCAGGCCGGTAGTTTTTGATTTCCTTGGGATCAATACTGGCAATTACATCACCCAGATAAATAAAAATGAGCCTCCCGTCATTTCCCTTTCTAAATGGTGTCGCCGTCAGCCCATACAGGTAGAAAGTAGAGAGCTTAGACAAGCTGTTTCGAAAACTCTCTGCTGATATGTGGTGGCATTCATCAATTATGATCGTACCGAATGCATCATAATATTCACTTGATTCAGGTTTGTCCAAAAACTTGGCCAGACTTTGGAACATTGCGACGGTTATTTTTTCACCGATTTTAGCACGCCCTTGTCCAATTCTTCCTATCTCAGCCTTCCTCAATCCCATAAAAGACTGGATCCTTTCCAGCCATTGCTCCATAAGTTGTTTCCGATGGACGATAATAAGTGTCGGTTGTTTCTTATTGGCTATTATCTGTAAACCTATTATTGTCTTTCCTGTGCCCGGAGGGGCCACAATAATCCCAAATTGCTTCTTTTCCGCTGCATAGACTGCTTTCTCCTGATGTTCCCTTAGTTCAAAAGTGGTGTTAAAGGAGATTTTCGGTTGTAGTTTTCTTTCATCTTTAAATTCAAACGGAATGTTTTGGGCTGTACAAAACCTCACCAGCTTCCCCATAATACCCCTGGGGATGACAACCTTATTTTCGGTTTCATCAATCAAACGGAAATGAGATGGTGTACCATGGGTGCTTCGTCCAACCTTCTTCTTTACGAAATAGGCTGAATTGGAAAAATTCAGTTCTTCCTTTAAAAAATCAGTTAGCTCTGTTGTAATTGCAGACTTATTGAGTCGAATATTGTTACTCAGTTTGATCAACAGCTTCTTTGAAGTATTGAAATCTGAGGGGCTTGATCCATGGTCGACCAATGTTAATTGGTCATATAAGGCATCTAATCGGTCCACTGAAATCTTTTTGACGGATTTCAGGAAAGTCCACTGGTCCTGATATGGTTCCATATTATCATTCAGGAAACCACCATTTCCTTTCTCCAAAACGGCTTGGTTTAGCGGAAGCGCAATTAAATTCCCTAGCCCTTTCCCGGATAGATAATCCTGATTTGGAAACAGCCGGTCAAAACTGGAAAATTTGTCAAATTCAGAAATTGATCGGGATTCTTTTAGAAGACAAATAAGTATCTTTCTGCTTTTTCTCGCAGGATAAGAATTATCGAAAAATATCCAAACATGTCCTCCATTCCCGGACCTTGATCTTTCAAGATATGAAGGAATGTTTTTGGATTTACACAGCTCCATTACTTTTTTGCACTCCCCTTCCCAATTTTTCCCATCAAAATCAGCAGCAATAAACCATGAAGTATTGTCCTGTAAAAGCGGGTAAATCCCGATTTGTTGTTCCCCGTTAAGGTGTTTCTGTATTTCAATGTCTGTTAGCGGGATATAGGTTTTGTCCTTATAGGTTTTGAATGTACCACCATTAAGTTTATGTCTCCGATACATGTAAGGATCATAATGGTATGCGGGCATATATCCGCCCTTGGCTCCCTTATCCCAACGAACAGCGAAAACATCTGACCTCCCCTTAAAGAGCCCATTGAATATTATCAGTTTATCTGATTCTGAATAAGTGATTTCAACATTCCCCATAAACTTCTCTGATAACCTTTTCATTTTGCCAATCACTTCAAAAATATTACATAATATAGATTTCAAGTGAGATAGTAAGTTAAGAAATCAAGATTGCTTTATTATTCTTTAAGCTTTTGGTTAATTTGCCTATCTATGTCCATTCAAAAAGTCCCACACAACTATCACAATAGAACCATGGTGTCATCAATTCCAACAATGCTTAATTGATCATTCACTCCAATGATCAGTTTGCCGCCACTTGTGTTTGAGAAAGCCACTATTGTTTTAGCGATACTTTCATTTTTTGGAAGGCTTTCTTTTAATTCGAGCGTTTTACTTTCTCCTTGTTGAATTTGATCGTTTAAGGGCATGTTATTTGAAATACAGGATAAGATCGCATCGATTATTTCTGACAGTTGTTTCCCTGGGATTATTCCTGATATTTACAGTGTAAACATAGACAACAAACTTGTCTTGGTTATTGAAGTCGTACGGGGAAACCAAAAACCTTATTACCTAAAAAACAAAGGTTGGGAAGAAGGATGCTATATTAGAATTGGTGCTACCAACCGTCTTGCAGATCCTACTACAATTGCAGAGCTTGAACGTCAAAAACATCATATAAGCTATGATGAGGAAGTATATTACGATCTTGAACTCAATAAACTTGACTTGTCCCCTCTACTTGATAAATTCAAACAAGCTGGTAAACCCTTAAATAGTGAGAAGCTAGAAAACCTAAAGCTGATAAAAACCTCCAATGACAAAATATATCCTTCAAATGCCTTGATGATTATTTTAGGAAAATTCCCTCACTGTACTATTAAATGCGCCCGGTTTAAGGGAACTACCATGGAGACTTTTATTGATAAGAAGGAGTATAGTGGGGATATTTTTACAGCTCTTGAAAACACCCAAAATTTTGTATTGAACCATATCAACCTCCAAGCCGAAATAAAAGGGCTATACAGGGAAGACAAATATGAAATTCCCATGGTCGCCCTAAGGGAGGCTTTGGTCAATGCGATTATTCATCGGGACTATGTCAACCAAGGCAGGGATATCAAAGTGGGTATTTTTGATGACATTGTAAATATTGTATCGCCTGGTAGCTTGCCCAATAATATAACCATGGATGATATTTTTAATGGTCGCAGTGAAGTTCGCAACAGAGTATTCGCAAATGTATTTAAGGAGCTAGGTTTGATCGAGCAATGGGGAAGTGGAATTAACAGGATCATCAACACTTGTAAAAGCTATGGGCTTCAGTCCCCAACAATCCAAGAGAAGAATGACTATTTTGACATTGAATTTATTCGACCACGGGTAACTTCATCCTCCCAGAATAGTAGTATTGAGCAAGACCAATCAATAAGACATTATTACGAACGATTACGAACGATTAGAGAAAGAAAAACAGACCATCCTTTTATACTTACTTGAAAAAGGAAAAATCTCAAGGAAAGAGGCTACAATCCTATTGGACTTAAAAAACACAAAAACTTACGAAATTCTCACTGAAATGGTAGACCAAGATTTTATCAAAAAACAGGGAAAAGGGAGAGCCACTTATTATATGCTTAGATGACTACCCTAATTTTGATCACCCATTCTGATCTCATATATCCGCCAAAAGCCCTAAATCCTCCACTAAATAGTTCGAATTTGCTCTTACCCCCAACTTAACCCATTTATAACCAATTGACTTACAACTGATTGCAAGGGTTTTTATTTTTCTAGTCACAAATAAGTCACAAAGTTTATTTTTCTTTTAAAAAATTTTTCTCGCCTCTATAATTTTACTCAAAATTCCCCAATTTCTTCCCATCATATTCTCAAAAATCCAACTTATTTGAATTGTACATTTCCTATTTTGACACTAAAATTCTTGGCCATTTTTCGAATGAATAAACCTCAAATTCCCACACTAAATCCCTCTATATTTATTGTACTTTTTTAACATTGACACTTCCTCTAAAATAAAAAGACAGCCTTTTAGCTGTCTTTCATCCTTACTTTTTACAAATAAATACACTAATACTATTCCAATTTAGAAGCTTCAAACTCTTCCATATTTGATTCAGCAAATTCCTTCAACTCTTCAAGATGAGGGTTTACTTTTTGAGTAACAATTGAAATATAGATTGTAATAAAGTATCCTTCACCTTCATTTAAAAGAGTAAAATCTAGTTTCTCAAACTTATCCAAAGAGCATTCCTCATACCATTTATTAAATAACTTTTTTCTAAAGTGCTCCTTTCTGTCAACACTATCACAGATAAAAATTATTGAATTTCTTTTATCTTCATTAAAAAGCTCTTCAAGAAATTTAACTATGGTATCACAAATTTTAGGATCAAATCCATTCTGCTCTCTTGTTCTATTTTCTTTGGGCAGAACAGAAAAAAATGAGAAATCATATAAAAAATCTCCGTATGGTGGAGTCAAAGATGATTTTTCCAATAAAATAACATAGGGTATTCCTTTGTCCGTAACAAAAGAATACCCTTGTTCTGATTTTTCTATTTTATAAAGGCTTGACAAACTTAATGTTTCTTTTTTCTTCGAGTTCTTTTAAATCTTTTCCCTCTCGAATATAAGAAACAATTGCTTTTTTATCTTCGACTCTTTTTTGAATGTAATCGAAAATTTTTGCGTTCTTTTCGGTTTTAACGATTACTTTTTCCATTGTGATTTACAATTTACTGGTTTTTCTGATAGCTAGTTTTTTAAACTACTGACCACCAACACTTTCATCAAGAAAAGTGCCACTCTTTTAATCTACAAATATACCACCTATATTTGTTTTGTTTAAACAATTTATAAATCTTTTTATAAAATAACGAGTTAAAACTTAAAAAATAGCCCCATAAAACACAAATTTCATCCCCTTAAAATTCAGGTTTTATAGTGTTAAAAAAGGGTTTTTAGCTAAAATAAGAAAGATAATTCACTATTATTTTGAAACCCATTCACCTCCAAACCACATTCTTCAACTTACTTGCAATTACAAACCAAGCTGTACTGGCAATACTTTTATAATTGGAAATCTCATAAGTCTCATCCCTTAAGACTGCATACCTATAACTCCCATCCTCTTCTTCAAACAACTTAAGATCACTCATTATTTGATTGTATCTACTGTAATCCCTAGCTCTCCAATAAGCGAGGGCAACACCAAAGCTTCCTTCAAACCAAACTGTATCTACAGCACTTGGATAGCCCCATTAATCCGAATAAGGTATAGCCTTTTGCACCTGTTTCTACATCCTCAACATAATAATACTGCTCTAACCTAACCAAAAGGTTTTGACCTCTCCTAGCCTCACCAGAAGCAGCCAAAAACAAATATCCCCAACTGTTACAATCAAGGGCATCAGCAGTATCTTTCGTATTGGTCTGAGCATCACTTATACCTTGGTAAAACCTCTGGTTTGCCTCATCCCAAAGCTCATTTAGCATAAGGTTCTTAACTGTATTGGCTTTATGCTTATAAACAGAATCCTTCAACACCTTTCCTGCCTGCTTAAGGGCAAAATAGCAATCAATGCAATGTTCTGTACTTATCCAACCAATGGAATAATTAGGATTGAACTCCTCTCCTTCATACCTCCCACTTCCTCCTGTAGGCAATCCTACTGGATTATTCTCTAAGGAAGCTATGTAATTAAGGGTATTAGAAATAGCTGTTACCAACTCACTCCTATTTTCAGGGCTTCTTCTGTATTCCAAATAGAAACCCAAAGCATAAGCCACCCAAGCAATAGCCCCTACTCTAAAATAAGCATCATTGTATTGATAGTTTGGACTTGAATGGTTTGCACCAAAAGGAAAAGCACCATTGAGAAATTGAGCTACCAAGATTCCTTTTACAATCTTATCAGCCAATTCAAACTCCTTTAAACCAGTTGCACTTAATAAACTCAAAGCAGCATCATATAAATAGTTTCTATCCACAAAAGGAGAATTATAAACATCTTCCTCTTCAGGTGGTATTTCATAGCCTCTAGGTAAATCAGCTTTAATTGGTGTTTCCGCTAAATAGGTATCATCACTAGGTCTATAAAGCTTGTATTTAATCAAGCCTTCATTATAGGTATAATCATAGCTAAACTGATTATTAAACGGAGCTAATATTTCAGCTTCTTTATAATCGGTATCAGTAGTTACAAACTTATGAATCTCCAAGTCTATCCATTTATCAATTGTATTACCATCATTTACCCAAGTAGAAACCACAAAAGTATTGACCACATCATAAAGCTCTAAAACAATAATCCCACTCTGTAAGCTGCTATCAATGGTAAAAGAACCATCACTTAATACATTAACCGTCTGAATTAGATAATCAATATCAGACCTCCTATAATACCTTATTTAATGGGTTCCTGTCCCTACAGTTTGACCTACTACATTTCCAGTAATTTCACCTTTCCAAGCATTTGTTAAAGCCCCATAAGAAGGACTTGTAATTTCTATATATCCATTCAACTCACTGTGATTGGCATTGATTCACTAATAAGCTTCCTTTATCAATTCTGCAGTTATCAATAAACCTTTCAGGAGCTGCAATATTGGTATAGTTGTTTTTGGTCTGGTACTGCTTTTTAAACTCCCTGACCTTATAAAGCTCATGCCTCCTTCATAAAAGGAATAATAGCCATACTGCTCAACCTTCAACTCAATCCAACTGCTTCCTAAATCAGTCACAGTAAAAAATAAAAACACATTTCCACCACTCGGATAAGGGCCACCACTGTCTATTTGGTTATTAATTTGAAACTGTCCATTCTGCTTATCAGGGTCTTTATCAAAAGGTGAAGATTCTATGATTACGTGCCTAAGATTATCAGGGACATCATCAATATTGATTCTGTTGCCTTCATTATCTGTAGCATAAAAATTATTTCTACCATCATCAATGGCCAACATATGGCAACAAATTTCTTTTGGACATTAACCTGATCACTATGGGAATACTAATCAAGGTTATGATAAACGAAGCCAGTATGACAAAAATAATATCCATCTAAACAATTAATTTCATGCAAATTATCCTTTAATATAACATAAAGCAAAAGCCCCGCCGTTTTAAATAAAAAACCTTCCTTAAAAAAAAAAGCCACCTCAAATAAATGAGATGGCTTTTAATAATTAATGGCATTTGGCATTTGGCCTTAAGCTTTCGCCCTTCCTTCTTTCGGCTTACTTCTTTCAGCCTGGAGCCTTAGGCCTTATACTTTCGGCTTTAGACTTACTTCTTTCAGCCTTAGACCTTGAGCTTTAAGCTTTTCACTTTCGGCCTTAGACCTTCAGCTTTTCACACTCCATGATCTTCCTCATTTTTCAAAGCGGAAGTTTCGGATACCGTCAGCTGACTTATACTACTTATCAATACTCCAGCTATAAACAGATAATCTGGCAGACTACCTAAAACCTTCATCGGTATACCATAGAGTGTAACAGCAGTAGCCACTATTGCCGCTCCCACTTCCTGCATCCTTTTAAAGAATGGTGGTGTAGGAGCCTTCAACCTTCTTATTATTTCCTTTTTCATAGATTATATTTAAATATTAGAAAACAATTATTTACCCGACACAAAACGGGAACCAGACTCCTCCAGCCCCATTACCTTTAGTAACCTGACCAAATCCACTTTGATAAAGCCCACTTCTGACTTTAGTTGATGCATAGCTGCCTGAACAGCCCTGAAATCCCTGTGAAGATAGTGCAGGAAATAAGCGATGATGGAAAGGAGGGCTGATACCAGCCCTCCTAGCCCTACCAAATAGATGCTTCCGTCCATGATCCCTCACCCATACACAAATTGAGGCCTTCATTTACATCACTATAAATTTCCAATAATACCTCATCTTCTGATTGGAATAATTCATGGAGCCTGTCCCTAAGCTTTAGAAAAGCAAGTCTGGAAAAACTTCCCTTCCCCTCTTTTTCTATGCCGCTTACCGGACAGATATAATTGGATGGCACCTCTTCCTTCTTTAATGGAGAAAACTGGCTCACTAGCTTACCTTTCAGCTTGCATATGCCATAACTCCACCCGCCCATTTCTTCATAAAGGAGACCAAGTCGGTATATCCCTTCAGCAATACACGGTAAGGATGGGTGGGCCCTACTGGCCTCCAAAACCTGGCAAATTGACTTCCCTTGAAGGGAAATTTCACCATGGGTGGCCGTAGGCCAGTAACTCCGTTTCAATAAAAGCTTCATGGCATTATACCACTTCGGTCAACAAAATCGAAGCAGCATTATGCGCTCCATTATTCAATGGATACTCCTGCCCGTTGACCTCTTGGATAAACTCCACCCCTAGGACATATGCCTTATGGGATTCCGTTAAGCCTGATTTGTCCACACTCAGGGACAATCCCGTTACTGGATCTCCTACTGGAAGTAATCCAGAATCAACAGAAAAGGAGGATCTTTCCTTGCCGGTCAAATCCAAGCTCACCCCAGAGGCAAAGATTTTAAAATGTGTAGTGCCCTCAGGAATCATCAGATGGTCTGCAGGATTAAAATCTGAAAAACCCACCTCTAAAGATGCCGCAGCATCCGTCATGGAAAACTCCATGTACAGCGTAGATGCCAACCTGGTCCTTCCGTTGATTTCAAGTCCGGTCAGCAAACTCCAATCCCCTTCAGTTACTTTACGGTCACCCCGCTTATTGACCGGATCAGTCTTTAAAATTTTCAGCATGGCACTGTAAATCCGATTATAAAGCCTGGAATCGCTGGCTTTCAACATCACATCCCTGAAAGTATCCTTTAGGAATTTGGCCCCATCTGCTGCGGTGGCAAATTCCCTAAGGTTCTCTCGGGTACGTGCATACTTGGGATCACTCATGATCCGCGATTTGCTTACTCCACCTTTGGCACGGGCAAAATACCCATCCTTGGTCTTATAAAAAGACAGCGCTCCCACTGCCCCATTTAGCGTAATAATACTTGTTTGTTTAGCCATTTCATTGACGTTTTTAAGTTAAACATACCCGATATTGCCCCTTTCAAACCAGTATTTCAAATGAACATGCGCATCCTGCGTATTCTTCGCTTTTACCCCTTCCCCGCACCCCGATTCCCGCAAAATCCGTCATTGCAAAGGATCCGCCCTGTCTGACGGCTATGCCCGGAGGGCAGGCAATCCCGTCTACCGAAGAGGAGATGGCTTCACTGAGCTACCATTAACAGTGACGTGAATCAAAGTCACTCGCCGCGGCGAGAGGATCTCTTTTCCTAATCGTTACTGGAAGAAATGCTTTCCCGATAATCGGGACAGGCTCTATCGTCAGCATGACATCGATTTTAAGCGCACGTTATACAACCCTTTTATATTTGAGAAAATGTTGGTTTCTCGCAGTGACGTACCCCCTCTTTCTTCTTTACTCCGATCCTGATACTTAAATCTTGATACTACATACCCCGTACCTCCGACTCAATCCCCACGACAATACTCCCTACTTGATACTAAGTACTAGCTACTCAATACTAGATACTCCCTACTTCTCTAGTACATACCTTGGGGATACCTTGGGGATACGTTCCCTTTTCGCTATTTTCCAAGAAATCATGGTATTTTTCTAAGACACTCCACAAGACTAAAAAATCCCCTCCACTTCCTTCCCTCTCCGCTCTTCAATTCCTCATTTTACATTCTTCATTTCTCATTCTGTCTCCGGTCTACCATCTCATGTCTCAATCTATATACTCCATCACCTTCTCTTCGGGAATTCCACTAAATGATGAAAACTCTGAAACAGTAATATATTGCTCTGGCCCCTTATTGAGCAAGCGCCTGATCTTGGCAATTACCTCTTGGGCATGACGAATACTCCTTCCAGTGAGCAACTGGATATCCTTGGGATAAATCACACATCGTTTCTTTTTACGGAACATGCTGTTTCATTTTATCCATGCCTTTTAGTACTTGGAGATTGAATCTTTTCCTTGCAATAATATGCTGCCCAATCGGAAAAATCACCCCTTGAAAAATGGAGTATACGCTTAGTTATATTAAGTGATTATGATGATACTTTGCTTTTGTTCCTGTTACTCACCAATACCTTCCCGTACCACTCCACCCATCCGCCTACCTGGGCTTCCACCAATAGCAAAAAATCCTTTATTTTTTCTGTATCTTTTGGTCTTAATCCCATAAAAATTTCAGTCTTTATTATTTTCATGGAATCCAGTACACTATGGTAATCATCCCATAATGACGACAAGGCCTCCTGCTTATTGGTTTGATGTATACGGGACAATAAATTCACCAGATTATGGGGCAGATCCCAAAAGTCATCTGTTTCAGTTACCAGAATCTCATTGGACAAGGACACTAACCTGACAGCTTTCAACATGTATTTTTCAAGGCCTTCATGATAGCTATTAAGTACTTGCCATTGCTTACCTGCCACCCATTTCAGTAATTGCATACATAGAAGACCTTCTGAAAAAGATTGCCTTAATGACTGGAATAAAACCAAATCAGTCTTATCCACATATTCAGTACTTTTCACCTTCCAACCACGCTCTTCTATATAACCTTCTACCAGTTGTCTTATCTCTGCCCAAACCTCAGCATCCATCTTTTGAAATGCTTCTTCAACCAAATCTTTCATGGCAGAATAGTAGGCCATCAACCGGGGAATAGGAGATTGGAAATCTTTCCCGCTGATAGCACAATGGAGTCCTTTTCTTATTTTTTTCCAATAAATTCGTCCATCTCCGGAGGGTATTTGATACATGTATACATCTATGGAGGTAAGCAACATGATCAGCTTTGCGGACCAGATAATCTTCTCCTGATCTCCCCGGGGAAAAAGGAAGGATACCATATATGCCAAATTCATCCTTTCTACCACTCGACTACTGTTAGCATCTACGAAAACAGAAAAAAAGCTACCCCAACTGCTCATAGATTGTTGTATTGCCACCCTATTACTATTTCTCATCAAGCGGAAACCTAAAATATTCATCATCGTTTGATGAATCCTTAACTCTTTATTACCTCTAAGTTCATCATAACGTGAAATGGTCTTGGCAGATACGCCCACCAATTCTGCAAAGCGGTTCTTGGTAAGCCTGGGTTCCAGTTCTGCATGGGCCCCTCGTATGATCGAAATAGCACGCCCATATGGAATACCGTTCAAGCTGTTCCAAAAATCATCTTCTTTCTCAAATGCTGCATATAACTTCTCATATAACACCTTGAAATCCGGCATATCCCCTAAGATATTTTTTATTTCTGCAACCGGAACACTGGCTATCATGGTTTTTTCCAATGCCTCTATCGAAAATGGACTCATTTTATCCAGCTGGTAATTACTCCTGTCCAACACCAAACCGGGAGAAGAAAAAACCTTTTTCAATTTCCCATGTAAGCTCATCCCGGCCATCCCCTTCATAACCAACAAAATATACATATCCTTCCTTCTTTCACTCCTGATCACCTCCATTTTTCGATAGGAATGGAAGGATATAAAATCCTGTACCAACAAATACCTTTCCCATGCGATCCACTGAAATGGATCAAGCATACTTTTTAGATCTCTCAAATAAGTGACTTTTTTCATATCCGTATTTTATTTCAAACAATAGCACCATCCCGGCCTTGCTTCCGGTCGTAGGTAAAAATCTATCCAAAAAACGCTGGAAAACTTCTTTACTTTCCCCCTATATGATGGCTTCAGCCCCCTTGCTTATACTAAATCTAAATGATAACCTTAAATCATGTCAAGTTTTTCAACTATAAATTAAAAAAAGAATCATTTTTTCGGACAATGTCCATAATCGTATAAGACATTTCAATATTAAACACCCAACTATTTGACATTTAACTTATTACAAAATAAACTTTGATAAAAACATTAAAAATACAAACAACAAAATAGAAGATTTTCCCATTTGTACACCATCATGAACTTAACCATTCGCCATATCATCAACTCTATTTTCATATTATTATGGACCTATACAGGTCTGGAAAAGCTCATTAACTGGGATACCACTTATAACGCTTTCCATAACCAACCTTTTCCTTCCAAGCTGGCCGAAATTCTGGTCTATTCCATTCCTGTTACGGAACTGCTATTGGTACTGATATTACTTATTCCCCAAAGCAGGAAACCGGGACTTCTTCTATCTACCTTATTGATGACCGTATTTACCACATACATTGGTTTGGTATGGATGGGCGCCTTCCCCAGAGTCCCCTGCACTTGTGCCGGATTTATCGAGTCCATGTCTTGGGAAGGACATTTTCTGTTTAACATGGCATTGATAGTATTGGGGGTAGTTGGAGTATTGAGATCTGAGTCTTGAATCGTGAGTCTTGAGATTCTGGAAAATAGTTGAGTCTGGAGGCTCAAGTTTAATCGTCCCGCAGTACAACTGACGGGACAACGGAGTGAGAAATAGTTTTGCTACTTTGCCACTTACCCCGAAGGGGTAAAATCTACGTAGACGAAATCGCTAAGGCAAATCCACACGACCCTGAAGGGGTCGAACAAAGTCCCATAAAGGAAACTGCATGGATATAGGTAGGCATGAGTATTGAGAGTCTGGAGACTCAATCTTAATCGTCCCGCAGCTCAGCTAATGAGACAACGGAGAGATGGGACAACAGCGCCTAACATTTAGAGAATGTAACAAACAGGATGTCAATTGTAAAAAAAAGGCTCCCCGACGGGGAGCAATTTAGAAAGCCCCGGGCAAGCCTGTGCCGACCGGGGTAAAAGGAACACAAAGGTTCATGGCATTAGCAGTCAAAACAGATTGCAGCGAATTCCCTTTTCCGCTAATGCCGAAGACCGTTAATGGTGGATTTCAAAACATGTCATCTCTAGGCATCACAGGATCTCTTCCAGTAACATAATACCTGAGAAGTCGAATCGTAACCGTCATTGCCTGCCTGCAGCAGGTAGGCGAAGGATCCGCCACAGCGGAGACTGCGGCAATCCCGTCCTTCGAAGGTGAGATTGACCTTCACCGTGGCATGTGTCCTCACAGTCCAACTCAATAAATGTAAATTAGTCCGGTCTGTGGGAACACAGACCGCGGGGAAGAGACATAACTTGAAAAAAAATAGTTGAGTCAGAGACTCAAATTTAATCGTCCCGCAGCTCAGCTGACGGGACAACGGAGTTACTGGCATCATTGCGGATAATCAAAAAACATAATATAAAAACACTGCCCGATTCCATGGAGCCGGTATACTAGGTGGAATCAGTACAGGCTTCTGGCAGTAGCAGGAGAATGCCGAAAATCCTGAAAAAGAGTAGGCAAAAAGCAACCATAAACGTTAAGGGATTTTGATCGTTAAAAATCCCATTTTCAAACATGAAAAAGCTAATAAAGAATATGCCACTGCTGGCCTTTGTGCTCGCGGCGGCAAGTGCACTGGCATTCAATATGCCTCAGGCAAATGAACCGACTAAAGTATTCACTTGGAATGACCAGACCATGGAATATGATGAGATTACCCATCTTGAAATTGGAGAGGATTATGTTTGCAACCCCTCTTCTGAAGAATGCAGGGTGGAATTCTCAAACGATAATCCAGATACTGGCGTCAAGAATGTATTGACCAATGGGGAATTTACAGAGCTTTAGCCTAAAGAATTAAGTATTAAGGTAAAGCCAAGGGAAAGTTTCCCTTGGCTTTCTATGCTAGCTCACCGTGGGTTTTGTTTTACCCCACTTCTTCTTATTTCATCATCAGGAATCGGAAAAACATATTTTAGATCATTGGGCGCTAGGCTGATCACTTCCCCATTCATTTCTCTAAATAATGTCTCCTTTAAATCCACTTCTTTATTTAACCTCCTCAAATCAGTCCATCGCGTACCTCTACCCACCAGTTCTTTACGCCGTTCCTCTAAAATGGCCTCAAATAGTTCTTTATCCTCCAAAGAGGAATAATCTGGCAAGGCTTCAGGGATATAACGCTTATTCAGTAAATCCATCAGCAAGGATAATGCACCTGTCCTATTCCCTTTTCTCACCATGCATTCCGCTGCTGTCAATAGGACTTCTGGCACCGTAATACCGGAAAACCAAACATAATTTCCGGAATAGCTTCCTACTAACCGGTATCTTCCATCATCGGTGACATCAAAAAAGGCCTTTTTGCGAAGATCACCTTCTTTATACTGATCTATTAATTCCGGAGAAATGCTCACTTCGGAATTGGTCATAAATGAATAGGTCAATGAGGTACTATGAAAAATCACCTCTTCATTGAAAACATCAAATGGCCTTCGTTCATCCACATCAATATAGTTATAATCCATTATATCGGATTTCAGGGCCAAAGCTGATAGGGCATTTTCTAGGGCAAGATCAAAGTCCCCCATTTCTAAAAACACCTTGGACAAAAGCGAAAGTGCAGCCACTTGCGTAGGCCTTGTGGGAATGGCAACAGAAAGGGGTAGTAACTCCTTTGCTTTCACCAAATCCCCAATCACCTTATTATAGGATTCCTGCAAGCTTGCCCTTGAAGGCGATTCATTGACATCCGGAGAATCCTTTAAGATAATTCCTAGGGTATCTATTCTGGAGGCCTGATCATACGCAGGCGCATATACTTGCAAAAGTTGATAGTAGGCAATTGCCCTCAGGAACAAGGCACTTCCTTTTATTTCATTATACTGGGATGTTTCAGCACCCTTATAATCCCTTAGTTGTTCCAAAACCACATTGGCATAAAAGACCTGTTCATAGGTATAATTCCAATCATAATTAGGCATTCCCTCATAAACCTCATCAGCCCATAGATAGGCATTTCTCTCTACAGGCTGACTAAGGTTCAACAGCCCTTCATCAGTAATAACAAAGTCATCTGCTGCTATCTGTGGGATACAGGGGCTAGTATTAAACAGCTGGACACTATTATCAAGTAATGCCTGCATATCCTCCAATGTATTGGGGACTACTATATCCTTATTGGGCTTCTCCTCTAAAAAGGATTCGCATGAAGTCAATAAATGAATGATGCTGATGATCATGATGCTGAGTATGGGGTTGATTTTATGTTTCATATTTATAGTATTTTGTCGTTAGTATTGAGCCTGCCTGGCGTCAGACAGGTCTTGAGACTTGTTTTCGGTAGCGAGGTCGTATCATATCCGTCATTGCTTCTCCCGGTGAGCCGGGAGAAGCAATCTCGTATTTTCCCCTTCCTCCTGCCCTACAGGCTGGCTACTCGCTAAAAACAGTCACCGACTGCTTTCTTTACGCTTGTCCCTCCCCTAAATCCCTCCCGAATCAAGTTCGGGACAGGCTCTGTGGGGGACTTCTTGATATCGTAACCAAAATCGGTTCTTCCCCCTTCAGGGGGAGGTTAGGTGGGGGGAAATTCTTTCTTCTTTGCTCTTTTCTCTTTTTTCCAACTTGCTACTGCCATCTAGCTACTTGCTACTAAAAAGAGTCCCCGTTTCCCGTCTGGAAACATTTCCCGCTGTTTATTAAGATGATGCATGATCACATATGAAGAAAGTACGCGGTAAGGGACTCGGTTTAGATGTTAGACATAAGACGCTAGATAAAAGACTTGTTCACGGCAGCGAGTTCATTTGGTCTCCGTCATTGCGAAGGAGGACGGGAGTACGACTGTGGCAATCTCGTTTTCTAAAAAGGAGACTGCCACGTCGCTAGCTCCTCGCCTGCCTTTGCCGTCAGGCAGGCAGTGACAGAAGCTGTGACAATCCCGTACATCGAAGATGAGATTGCCTACCTGAGGCAGGTAAACTTCACTTCGATTCTCTTCGTTCGTATGACGGAGAAACAGATATTCTCATCTCCGAAATCAATCTTTCCTCCTTCTTCTTTGCTCTTTATTCTTTTCTCTATAATTCTTACTACTATCATCTAGCTACTTACTACTCAATTTAAGCTCCGCCCACCAAGATTCGCCTTTAATAATCAATCCGGTTTAAATTAAACATGAATACGGCGGACGGAGCTATGTCTTTAATGTGCTAGAAGTCTATCTTCACGCCCAAGGCCATACTCCTCAATGGCTTGGCGGTCCTGAAATCTGGATCCAAGGGATCATCCTTCGCGGCTTTCCAGAGTACACCCAGGTTATTGATATAGGAATAAATCTCTACCCGCCTGAAGGGTAGCTTTTTGACCATGCTATTGTCCATGGTATAGGCCAATCGAATATCCTGCAAGCGGATATGATCCCCTTTTTCTATCAATACAGCACTGTTTCTATAGAATAAATCCCTATAAGCATCCCTGCTTTCCGGCATGGAAGGCACCTGGGTCAGCATTTCATCACCGGGGCTTTGCCAGCGCTTGGAAAAATCCCCATGCCCCCCTTCTCCACTTAGTACAGTCCCATAAACCACGGAATTTCTTCGGTAATAATACCCTGCCCGAAATACCGTATTAAATGACAGCGACAGCCCTTTCCATAAAAAGGTATTCCTGATAGAACCAAAATATCGGGGCCTGGCCGGACCATGGTAATTAATATTTTCTATCGTGGCACTGTTCACGATTTCCCTATACTCTGTACTGGGCTCACCATCCACATAGCCCATAGGATCACCAGTATCCGGATCCAGTCCTGCCCAGTCATAACTATAGATGCCAAATAATGGCCGGCCACTCAGGGGAAAATATTCCCCTCCACTCCCACTGCTTCCGAAGTTCAGGTAATCACTTACCGTGGCCTTTAGCTCATAATCCGTCACTTTTTCCGACACATGGCTTAGGAGCAGGGAGCTTCTCCACTGTATGGCCTTATCCAAATTCAGCGTATGCAACTCGAAATCAAAACCTTTGGTTTGGGTATTGGCATTATTTCCTTTGAATTGCACGATACCAGAAGAGGGAGCATAAGGGCTCAGCCCTATCAAGTCAAGGCCGCTCTTGGTATAATATTCCAATACCGCCGATAGTCGGCCTTCCCATAATTCTAGGTCCATACCTAAATTCATCATTCGGATGCGTTCCCACCGAAGTTCCTCATTGGGGGGATTGATGATACGGGCATAAGGGTAGCCACTGACATAGGAAGTGCCCATCATCCTTGCCGTGGTCAAGGCAGAAAGGGATTTGTCGATATTGCCATTATAGCCATAGGTGGCCCTTAATTTCATAAATGATCCGCCCCCATTTCCATAAAAATCCTCTTCACTGATGATCCAGGCCAAACCAGTGGACCATAACGGGACACTTTTTTGATTAGTGGCCACCCCAAAAAGGTTAGAAGCATCCCTTCTGGCACTTGCGGTCAGCATATATTTTTTCCGGTAGGTATATCCTGCATTGACATACCCCGATACAAAACGGTCTACCGTCCCCGACTGGCCTTCGGCATTGATGATCCTACCGGTCAGGGCTGGTCGATAAAACCGGGGAAACCGACTGATATAATCTACAGGCTGACTGGTGCCCAACTGATCATTATAACCGTAAAACCTGGTACTATATCCTGCTCCTTGGTTATCCCTGACCTCTCCTCCTATAAGCAGGTTAATGGCATGGCCTCCTTGCCATTCTTGCTTCCAGGTCAACTGCCCTCGAAGGGTATGGCTGGCCATCTGGGCATTCCTGATATCCAAGATCCCTCCTTTGGGTACAGGATAAGTGAGGTTCCCCTCATCATCGATCTGGGTATAGGTATTGACCATATTGCGGACAAAATAGGATTCCACCGGATAGTGTATATTCCTCTCGACCCTGTTTTCCCAATATTGGTACTGTAAGGAAGCATGGAGGCCTTTGAATACCTTATAATCCAATCCCAGATTGAATCGTATATCGTTGCTTTCTTCCAGATCATTCATTAGCCCCCTATCCTTGAGGGGCACAAATGTCCAATCCACTAAGCCCATTCCCTCCAGGCCATCAATATACCCATCCCTAAAATTGCGGGTAGTCCTTAAGGGTCTGCCGTTTTCATCAGCCAGACTGGCATAGGGGTAAATGTCCTGATTACTTTCAAACTCCAGGGAGGCCATTCCCTCATTTCGGAGCCTTTCCCTGTACTTGCTCAGGTAAATGCCTACACTCGCTTTTAACTTGTTCTTAAGAAGGTGATGCTCGCTTTTGGCAGACAGGGTGATTCTCCTGTCCTTATTTCCTATGAGCGATTGCCGGTTTTCATCCCATCCCATGCTCAAATAATAATTTTGGTGCTTGCTTCCACCACGGACATTGAGGGCATACTGCTGGTTAATGGCCCTCTGGTAATAGTATTTACCCACATCATGGCGCACATCATGGCTACCAAGATCAGAAAGCACATCTTCCAATTCCCCCTCGGAAATCTCTCCATCACGATTCTTGATCATCCACTCTACAGCAGGTGTCAGCGGTACTTGGTTGGGGCTGCTCTCACTGGAATTATAAAATCCTCGATCAAAGAGCATTCGCTCTACATCTATAAATTCTTCTGGGCTCATTGTAGGCCTGTAAAACAAATCCGCCGGTTCCTTAATGGTAATATTTGAATTGAGGGAAACGGTGGGTGCTTGGTCCCTACTGCCCTTTTTGGTGGTGATGACAATGACTCCATTTCCTGTCCTGGCCCCCCAGATGGATGCGGCGGCAGCATCACGAAGTACCGAAATGCTCTCCACATCATTGGGATTGATCCCTTCCAACGACCCATCATAGGGGAAATTATCCAAAATGATCAAGGGACTGGTATCGGACATCAAGGTACTCCTCCCCCTGATACTAATGGGTTCCCGGGCTTCATTGCCGTTTCTGTTAAAAACCAAACCCGGGGTAATGCCATCCAACCTATCGAGAATGGAAGTACTCACCCTGCGATTGAGCAGTTCTTCATCCACTTGCACAAATGATCCGGTCACCCTTTCCTTGGGCAGTTCCTGATAACCTGTGGAAACCACCTCCACCCCCTGCATACTAAAATCCGATGGCTGTAATCCTACTTTTAGTGTCCTTTCCAGGGGCACGGTTACCAGTTCTTCCTTTTTGGTATAGCCTAGAAAGCTGAAGACAAGCGCATAATCCCCAGGGGCAAGCTCTAGGGAGAAGTTTCCCGAATGATCGGTAACCGTTCCCACCGCAGTTCCTTTGATAAGGACCGTTCCTCCTGAGATGGGCTCATGGCTAGCAGCATCGTACAGCTCCCCTCTCAAGGTATGCTCCTGCGCCTCTAATGTCCCCATACAGACGAAAATCACGTATATTCCTGTAAAAAATCTTTTCATGATTGATATATTTTAGAATAAATGATCAGTCCTGATGCTTTCGGATCACCAATACCTCTATCGGTACCTCCACCTCTTTGAGGACTAATCCCTTTGCCTCCAAGGCCTTTTTTAATTCCTCTACCTTTCCCAAGCTGCATTCTATATCCAGTGCTATGGAATAGTCCATTCCTGTCCTGTCCACTATAGGTCTAGGCGACTTTTGGTAGAAATAGGCATTCAGCTGCAGTACAAAGCGGTCCAGTGGATAACCCTTCATGCTCAGGCCATATGGCTTGAAGTCAAAGGATTTCTCCGTGGAGCCATACCTGGGCAGTGCTTGGTCTTTTAGCATAATGGCATAGACAGGGCGCTCGCGCACTTCGATCTGGGCGCTGTACTGCGGGAAATAACGCCTTAAATCTTCCTGCATAAGCTCAAATTTCCTCCCTAACATCGATGGTGGCAGTACCAGCTCATAGCCATAGACATTTCCCTCGGCCATCCAGGCCAGATAATCCGCCCCGCTCAGGTCAGTATTGAAGCGACTCCTATCCACTCCTTCATAGATGATCCTGTTTTTTCCAAAATAGAGATTGGGGTCTCCTGCATAAAAAGCAATCCTGTAGAGCTTCTCCAATACGGTATTGGTAAAAAAGATGCGGCCACCATGGCTATCCTTAAACTCCACCATCCTTCCCGGCAATCCAGGAATATATCCCGTAAGGGCAGATTGGAAAAGCAGATTTTTATCCTCAATCTGAGCATTACCCCCAATGAAAAGCTGCTCGTCAAAAAACTCGTTTTCTTTATCCGCTTTCAATTGGAATTCCTGCGTTTTATCCTCCACCAGGGCCTGGATCTTTTTCCGTGTGATATTTTCCCCACCGGTGATGGCGGATACCATCCCTTCCCTACCAATGATCACATAATGCGGCAAAGTCTTATGGGGAAACATATTCCTTAGTAGCTTATCCGATACCGCTATGGGCATGGATATTCCCTTTAGACTAGACAGCTTATCAAATAACTTATTTACCTTCTCCTGATCCTGATAGGTCACCGGAAGGACCATAAGGTCTTCCTCAAATTCCTGCTGTAGACTGTCTAGCTTCGGAAAGCCCTTCACACAAGGCGCACACCAAGTGGCCCAGAAGTCCAGGATCAGGAGTTTGCCCCGGTAATCGGAGAGCTGCACTTTCCCTTCGGGATGGTTGAGGACATTTTCGATCAGCAGGTCGGGTAATTGGTCCCCTACTTTAAGTTCGCTTAGCTGTGAGGGAGCGGCATTACTCACGGCCGCTCCTCCAGTAAAGGTGTCAGCAACTTTCGTCTGTGGAAATAAATCACTTCCAAAAAGGCATAAGTATGCCAGGAAGCATGTGAATGTTGTTTTTTTCATGCTTAAAATGCAGTTGTGTAGAAAGTATTGGGACAAGACTCGGAGTCTTGTCAGATACTAGTAGCAAGAGCCAAGATTAAAGACTGGTTTACGTAGGCAAGAACGTCTAATTCTCCGTCATTGCGATCCCGGTGAGCCGGGAGAAGCAATCCCGCCTTCCGAAGCCTTTAATTCCCCTTTCCCTTTTTATTCCCCTACTTTTTCCCATTGCCGGAAAAAGTAGCAAAAAGGTCTAGGCCGGTGGAGCTGTTTTACCTTTGTGCCATTTATTCATACGATGAAGATGGCGTTAATCCCAAAGGTATTTTGTGTCGCTGTCTACGGGCTAAAAAGAAGTGGATCTAGCCGAGGGCTAGCTAACTTCTTTTTTTAACGCCCTCCGACAACTCCACAAAACCAACAGCTCCAAGGGCCGGAACTTGGATTACGATCCGAAAACGAAATAGTCTCGTAATCACCCCTAGCCCCCCTTAAAGGGGACTTCTTGATCTCATAATCGAAATCCATTCCTCACCCTTCAGGGAGGAATGAGCGTTTATAAAACAGTCGGTGACTGTTTTTAGCGAGTAGCCAGCCTGAAGCGCAGGAGGTGGGGGTAAATTACTGTCTTAGAGTATATAAGTCTCCCCGTCCAATACGTACTCCAAAGCTTTCGGCCTTCGCCTTTCGACTTTTAGCTTCCTTCCTTCTACAATTGTTAAGAAATCATTTAATTACCCCAGTGCTTATAAAGCCCCAGGCCAGGCTGCCCTACCAGACGTCCCTTCCGGAGCGGGACGAATGCAGCCTACGAATTGCGATAAAAGTTTTAAAGTCAAGAAATCACTCAGGATTTCTGATAATCTTTTCGTAAATGAAGTTTGGGTTCGTATTCATTTTATTAGGTATAGATTATGATTAAATAAAAACCCTCAAGCTTTATTACTTATCTGCAACAAAGAACTAACAATGAATCAAATATATAAAAATCAATTCAATAAACAATCTATTAAACATATTTTTATTTCCATTAGTATTATTTATAAATCTATTAGACATATTATAATGACAATTAAGATAAAATCAAATTGATATATTTGTCTTTTTAGGTATAGATTTGATTTAATAAATGTCCATTTCAAAAAATTATAATTGCATAAAATCTGTTTTAGCAACAAAAGGAAAAACTCAAAAATGGTTATCAGAAGAGCTCAGAATAAATGTTAACACGGTATCCTCATGGTGTAGGAACACCAAACAACCTAAATATGAGAACTTGTATGAAATAGCTTTAATTTTAGGTGTTGAAATGGGAGACTTGTTGACCAAAATAAAAGACTTAAGAGATATTTCCGCCAAGTAACAGAGAAACGGCCGCTAGGTGTAGTCTGTGACTACGCCTTCCTATCCTTGGAATTTGTAATTACAGTAAATGTGGACTTTTTCAGATATGGGTGATGCATATCGTTCTGATAGTTACTGGTAGAGACATCAATGACCAAGAAATGCCTTATTGTCTGGCTTTTCAGGTTTTGTATGGGTATTTTTTTTTACAAGTAAGGATTACAGAGTTATTATTTTGAATAAACTGATCTGTAGTAAAAAGGACTTATCGAGTAAATTATTAGCAGGATATTACAGCATTTTTATTTTAGCCATTGCAAATGGACTATTGACGCAAAGGATTTTATTTGAGAAATATAAAATTAAACAGCACAAAAAAGCCACCACAAATTAATGAGATGGCTTATAATTATTTATAGCATTCGGCATTTGGCCTTAAGCTTTCGCCCTTCCTTCGCCCTTCCTTCTTCCTGCCTTAGACATTTCCCCTCATCTTATCCTAAAATTTGGTGTACTTTGATTTTTGAATATATTTGTATAATCTGAACTCCTAATCAAAGTCAAGAGGTTAAAGGAAACTAAAGACATAATATGAAGCGATCCTTATTAGTAATCACTTCTGCTTTCTCACTGAGAACATAATATAGAACTTTAAATATTCCCACTGCGTTATCCCGATAAAATCAAGAAAAAAAATGAAAATATTGTTGGATATAAAAGACGATAAGGCAGCCTTTATTATGGAACTACTCAATAATTTCAAGTTCGTAAAGGCCAAACCACTTACCCCATACAAAGCTGAAGTACTAGAAGGATTAAAAGAAGCTATTGAAGAAGTGAATCTTATTAAAACCAATAAGATAAAAGCACAACCTCTTGACAAGTTTCTTGATGAGCTATAAAGTGGATACGGTTACAGCTTTCCGAAAAGCTGTTAAAAAACTCATTAAAAAATATCCATCCCTTAAAAACGAATTGGCAGAACTTGGAAAGCAGCTTTCCAATAATCCTACTACAGGTACTTCTCTTGGAAATAATTGTTACAAAATCCGAATGGCTATCGCTTCCAAAGGAAAAGTCAAGTCTGGTGGGGCCAGAATAATTACCCATTTTTATGTGGCTGACAATACTGTTTTTCTTCTTTCCATTTACGACAAGTCAGATCAAGAAAATATTTCAGACAATCAAATCAAAGAACTACTGAAACTCATTCAATAAGATAGGGAATGGTAATGTAATCACGCTGATTAGCGTCTAGATTGCGACTACATCCCTCTAGCCCTCCCACGCCTGGGTGGAGTATGCCACTCCACCCTACTATCCTTGGAATTTATAATTCCAGTTACGAAAAACTTCATCTCAGAAGACCTCGTCAAAGCCGAAGATTTTTTTGTTTTAGGGAAGTCTTCACTAATGCATAAAGCGGGTTTAATTCTTTTAGAAAAAGTACTATAATAGGCCAAAGGAAGATGGTTATTTATTCAGATCTATCTTGACCACTTGTTCCAATAATATTGATTAATCTTTATTATGTATATCCGCAATTGCACCAGTAAAAGTTAAAAGCGAATCGAAATGTTCGTTTTAATTAAAATATCAACTCCTTCGGTCTTCAGTCTTCAAACTCCCGACCACTTAAGCAAAGGATTTAAGGTTACTGGCATCATTGCGGATAATCAGAATCTTTATTCAAGGACTAGTCAAATTTAAACTGTTATTTGAAAAACTGGCTTTTTTTGACGATTTTAAAAGTAGAATAAGGATCCTAAGATAAGAAAAGATGATTAGGCTTTTGAAACCTAGGGGCTGTTGTATTTTTGAATAGGGTGATTTTTAAGGATAATAATAAAAGTTTGACTGTTTCACTTAAACTATTGGTACTATGATAAATAGAGAATATTTTTCAATATATGAGATTGAAGAGGCATCCCTTTTGGATTTTTTTCTGGAGATATTGGAAGCCAGAAAAGTAACTTTATTAGGGCAAGAAGAAATGGAACTCCCGAGTAGTTTCTCTTACCAACTGGTACACCTGGCCTGGATGCTGCACAGTGGAAAGCTCCGGCTAGACACCAGCAAAGCAATATGGGAGGTACGCTCCAATATCGGAGAAGAGCTACCTTTTGGAGGATATCAAAAGCTGGTCAAGGAGACGTCTTACCCATCTTTGTTTGAGCTGATATGGCATTTGAAGCTCTGTTGGTTTGACACCTCCCTGATGTTTGGTTATAGTTTTGATTTGGATTCTAGCTGGTATCATAAACGGCTTTTCCCTTTTGGCTCTGTGTACCAGCATACCCGGGACCGGACCCTGATCAGTAAGGAGAAGGATGAGTATTGGCTGATCAGGCATCATGCGAGCGGATATATGAACAAAAAGGTAAGCTATATCCAAGATGATAAAGTACGGTATTTCCACCCGAAGTCAAAGGAACTACGGGCCCTCAGGAAAGGAAAACCTGTTAGAAGAAGAAAGACCTGCAGACCTGATGATCTGGAAGATTATGATCTGTTCATTACGGCATTTAAACGGTTGAAGATGAATTGACCAGTGAGAGTAATGAGTGTAGAACCTACTTCTAAACCTTCACCAAAACCTCCCTCCTATTCCTAAGGTCCAAAAATTGTGGGTGCTTATTTGAAGGATTCGAGGAAGTGGTAGGGATGGTTTATTAGAGAGGAAATTTTACTCTTGAGTGTAATTAGGCAACAAATAACATTTTTATTGGGAAATCTATCACTTCTACATCTTAAACTAAAAAAATAATTTCATTTCTATAATTTAGAGAAAATATTAACTTTACTATTTCTTATACGCAGAGAACAATTCCTCTACTTTAATATCTAAAATAGTAAATTAATTTTTCAAAAAAATATCCCTTCTTTTCCATTCAATTCAATATAAACCATGAATTATTGCATAAAATCAATTGGAACACCTTGTATTCTTTCATTATTTTTATTTTCCTGTGAAGGAGAAATAGGACCCAATGGTCTTAGTAGCCTAACAAATATCACAGATGAAAAAGCAGGGACAAATTGCGAAACAGGAGGTTTAAAAATTGAAACTGGATTAGATTCTGATTCAAATGGACTATTAGACCAAAATGAAGTTTTGAATGTAAATTATGTTTGTAACGGCTCCAATGGTTTATCCAGTTTAACTAGGTTTTCTCCAGAACTTCCTGGCTCAAATTGTGAAAATGGAGGAATTGTAATAAGTTCTGGAATAGATTTGAATAAAGATGGAGTGTTAGGTGATGAGGAAGTTACGACTTCATCATTCGTATGTAATGGAATAAATGGCCAAAACGGGTTAATCAATTCAACAAGCGAACCTCCAAGCGAAATATGTAAATTCGGTGGCATAAAAATCAATTCTGGTATTGACACTAATGGAGATAATATTCTTGATGAGACTGAAATCACCTCAAGCGCCCTAGTTTGCAACGGAAATGACGGAAAAAACAGCCTTTCTAAAGTTAATATTGTACCCAAAGGTGAAAGATGTGAAAATGGAGGTTTAAAATTCAGCTCAGGAATTGACTCAAATAATAATGGCGTTCTTGATGAAATTGAAATTGAATCAACATCCTACACTTGTAATGGCTTGGATGGGAACTTAAGTTTAATCAATATTTCAGATCAAAGTAAGGGAGATAAGTGTGAAAATGGGGGGATAAAGATAGAATCAGGTATAGACATTAATAATAACTACCAACTTGACCAAAGTGAAATCCTTGTAACTAAATATGTTTGTCATGGATCAAGCGGAATAATTAATGAAGAAATTCAAATCAAATTATCCAATGGGATAGGGACTGCTATGAATACAAGTAGCTCTACACCTACCCTTGTTCCACTTACTACCTATCTCGACTTAAACAATTATCCAAATGTTGACTCTGTCGTCTTTGTTTCAGATCCATGGGTTGCTGAAACTAATAATTACGCGAGCTTAGAGCTTTATAATATTACAGATGCTGAAATAGTTACTGAAAGCATGATTAGAAGTAATAAGTTGTATAGTGGAAGAACACAAATCAAAACAGGCAACATTTTTACTCATATACCTCAAAAATCAATTCAACTAGGGCTTAGGTTTAGATCTGAAATAGATGGATCCTATGCTGCTAGTGGAATTCCTTATTTATACTTGTATAGAAAAAAATAAGCTCAAATAATCCATATTATACTTAAAAATAAAGAAGCCAATTTATTGAGATGGCTTCTTTATTTTTCCCTCGACCTTCAGCATTATGTTTACAACTATTTCTCGTTTACACTTTCCTGAAGCAGCACTCCTTTTCCTGATGTTCATAGATTGGATTGAGGGTACTTATTTGAAGGATTGGTGGAAGTGGCCATGAAGGCTTATTAGGGTTAAGGATTTAAAAGAATATAGCAAAAAAAACCACCTCAAATAAATGAGATGGCTTTGTGATTATTTATATCTTTTGGCCTTAGACCTTAGTCTTTCGGCTTTTGGCATTTCACTTTCGTCCTTAGGAATTGCAAAAACTAATATTCCTTAATCTTCTCTCTCTCCCAATTCTGCTCCTTAACAGGTTCTGGAAATCTATAAGTCGATTTTGAAAGTACCCTAGGTGAACTCAGTACCTTAGCCCTTACCTTTCTTAGGGTAACCACATTGATTACACTTCCCAAACTTATGGCCAAGATGGAAACAACTGGAAACATAATCCAATCATTTAAATCTTTACAAACAATCATCAAGGCCAAAAACAATAATTTAAGTCCCCCTAACATCATAGCCACTTGATCATGACGATTCCCCATCCGCATTAAGAAATGATGGATATGTGATTTGTCGGGGCTAAATGGTGAATGTCCCCTTCGTATCCTGCGTACAAATACTCTTAAGGTATCATAACAACAAATCACCATCATTACGAGCCCAGTAGTGATAGGAGCATCAAACCTAAATAGTGAATTATTACTATTCATTAATTCTCCATTCGCATAAATAAAATAAAAGGCCATCGTAGCAATAAATAATCCTAATGGCAATGACCCTGTATCCCCCATAAATATTTTAGCAGGATGCCAGTTATAAAACAAAAAACCGATGATGGCAGCACTTAAGGATAAACAGAGCAAGGATGGAATATAAAAGCCAGTCAGTCCAAACCAAATAGACATAAACCCTGTCGATATAAGTCCCAAAATCCCCGCAAGACCATCTAATCCATCTATTAAGTTATAAGCATTGGTAAGTCCTACCAACATAAAAAGACTCAAACTATAACTTATCCAAATGGGTAGTTCTTCCACTCCTAAAAAACCATAAAAACTATGAATTCTAAAATCTCCCAATATCACCACTAAGAAAAATGCCATTAACTGGCCAATTAATTTTTGCATGGCAGACAAATCTTTCATATCATCCCATAAACCAATGGAAAATAACATCCCCATACTCACCAAAACGTAGGAAAAATTCCCCAACTCACCAAAAGAAAAAATCACTATCACACCAGAAATAAATCCCAAAATAATGCCTACCCCCCCATTGATGGAACAGATATTTTATGAATTTTCCGTCCTCCAGGTTGATCTAGCATATTACTTTTTGACATTAACCTGATCACCAAAGGAATACTAATCATGGTTATGATAAACGAAGCTAATATGACAAAAATAATATCCATCTAAACAATTAAATAAATTCCATGCAAATTATCCTTTAATATAACATAAAGCAAAAGCCCCGCCATTTTTTATAGCAGGGCCGATATATATACAAATTGCAATACCCTTTTCTTACTCCACCGTCACAGATTTTGCCAAATTCCTTGGTTGGTCTACATTACAGCCCCGCATCACTGCAATATGGTAAGAAAGCTGCTGCAAAGGAATCACAGAAATCAAGGGGACAAAGGCTTCGTGAGCTCTAGGGATTTCAATGACATGATCGGCCATTTTTCTCACAGTTTCATCGCCTTCTGTCACTACGGCAATGATCTTCCCTTTCCTCGCTTTAACCTCTTGGATATTGCTGACCACTTTCTCATATGAGCTATCCTGTGTAGCAATGAAAACAACCGGCATTTCCTCATCGATCAGTGCAATGGGGCCATGCTTCATTTCAGCGGCAGGATAGCCTTCAGCGTGTATATAAGAGATCTCCTTAAGCTTCAATGCACCTTCTAAAGCAACAGGGAAATTATATCCCCTGCCTAAATAGAGGAAGTTACTGGCGTCCTTATACTGAGCAGATATTTTTTCAATTTGCTCATTAAGTTTCAAGGCCTTTTCTACTTTTGCTGGAATGGCTTCCAACTCACTTAAAAGCTGCATGTATTTGCTCTCGGGTAATGTACCCCTTTGGTAGCCGAGCATTAGGGCCATCATGGAAAGCACAGAGATCTGGGCCGTAAAAGCTTTTGTGGAGGCAACACCGATTTCTGGTCCCGCATGGGTATAAGACCCAGCGTGTGTTGCTCGTGCGATGGAAGATCCCACCACATTGCATACGCCAAAGATGGTTGCTCCCTTAGATTTGGCTAGCTCAATGGCCGCCAAGGTATCCGCTGTTTCACCAGACTGGGAAATGGCAATGACAAAATCCTTGCTGTTGATAACCGGGTTTCTGTACCTGAATTCCGAGGCATATTCTACCTCAACAGGTACCCTGGCGAATTCCTCAAAGAGGTATTCTGCCACCAAGCCTGCATGCCAGCTGGTCCCGCAAGCAGTGATGATGATCCGGTCGGCATTTTGGAACTTGTTCATATAGTCCCTTAATCCGCCTAAGACCAATCGGCCACCTTTGGCATCTAACCTTCCGCGCATACAATCCGCAATGGACCTGGGTTGTTCGCTGATCTCTTTAAGCATAAAGTGATCAAATCCACCTTTTTCGATAGACTCCAATTCCATCTCCAATTGGTTGATATAAGGGTGGGTCTCTACATTCTCAATGGTCTTGATCTGTAGTTTGGCATCCCGGATCACAGCGATTTCATAGTCGTCCAAGTAGACCACTTGGTTGGTGTATTCCACTATCGGGGTAGCATCAGAAGCTAAGAAGAATTCATCCTCTCCTACTCCAATGACCAATGGAGACCCCTTTCTGGCAGCTATGAGCGTATCAGGTTCATCCTTGTGAATCAAAACAATGGCATAGGCCCCTACGATTTTATGCAGGGCCAAGCGTACAGCCTCTTCAATGCTGCAGTTGTTGTTTTGATAAATGTCTTCAATAAAGTTGATGAAGACTTCTGAATCCGTTTCACTATGAAAGGTGTACCCCTTATTGATCAGGTCAGTTTTCAGCACATCATAGTTTTCGATGATTCCGTTATGGATCATGGCGAAATTTTCTGATGAGGAATAGTGAGGGTGAGCATTGGCATCGTTGGGTTCACCATGCGTTGCCCATCTCGTGTGACCTATCCCAATATGGGAATGGAGGTTGGTATTGTCCAAAAGGGAGTTTTCCAGTTCGGAAACTTTTCCCTTTTTTTTGTAGACATTCAGGCCGGCTTCGTTTAGTAAGGCCACACCGGCACTGTCATAGCCTCGATATTCGAGTCTTTTTAGGCCTTTTATGATGACAGGCAGGGCTTCCTGCTTGCCAACATAGGCTACAATTCCACACATAAAAGTTTTTGTTTATTAGGGTCGGAAATTTATTTTATTTATTCATATTATTCTTCATATTCCTCAAGTTGAAAATTCATTATCTTGTATAGATAAAGAAGAGCTTAATGACAATCTTTCATTTCCTCACTCTTCGCTCCCCTAGCACACTTAAGGAGCAACTCCTTCACTAAGCAATTTCCTGTCATGATCATAACTAATTTAGTTTTACCCACGATTACAAATGTGATGCCACCCACAAGAATTTATATGCAGGATGCCTTCACTTCACAAATGTTGAAAACACTACTCATATTGGGGTAAAGTCTCCTAATCTTAGATCACAAATATTTTCAACTAATAATTGAGCATATCTTTGATATGCTCTATCACTCGTTCTAAAATGGCAAATAGCTGCTTAGGTACAAGATGAAGGTTTAAACCTAAAGACCTCCGCTGTGATTGGGAGTAGTCCAGACTCCCAATCTGCTCTTATGGATAAAAAACCAGGAAATGGATTTATACTAATTATCAAACGATGATTCACTATAATCCTTAAAAAAGCATTAAAGCCACCTCAAATAAATGAGATGGCTTTGTGATTATTTATATCTTTCAGCCTTAGACCTTCTACTTTCGGCCTTCAGCCTTCGACTATTTCTCTACCACACTTTCCTTCTTCCATAGCTTTTCCGGATAAACTCCCTTTTGATGCAAATCCCTTAAGGACTCCTCAACAAACTCCTTATCCTCAGGATAGGTTACCCCAAACCAGGTTTTGCCTCCCTCTAGGATATTGACAGAAGCCTTTCCCTCCTCAATCAATTCATTCACCACGGTAGGAATATAAAATTCCGCCTTGGGATTATTCTTATTATCTTCCAGAAATTGATACCATCGTATTTCAGTTTCCTCAAAAAATGATGACTGGAATCCCCAGCAATTCATGGATACCGGTGTATTCCCATCGATCTCCAAGACATCCTCTCCCATTCTACTGATAACCTTCTCCCCTTCTCTTGCTATCTTTTCCCTTTCCGTCATTCCCGTCAACTCACCGTGTTCATTGGAAGCACACACCCCACGGTTTACCATCCCATGTTTTGACAATACATTCTTAAGGGCATAGCCCACCATACAATGCTTATTTGGCTCTTGATTACTTCCAAGAAAATCACCCAACTGATCAATGGCTTCCTTACCATAAAAATCATCTGCATTGATCACGGCAAAAGGTTCTTGTATCACATCCTTGGCACATAAAACCGCATGAGCCGTTCCATAAGGCTTGGTCCTTTCTGGATTTTGATAAGCTGCAGGAACTAGACTGCTGAGGGACTGGATGACAAATTCCACCTGGATCTGATCCTGGATTTTATCCAAAAAGCGCTCAGACACCAAGTCAAGGATTTCTGCCCTTACGATAAAGACCACCTTACCGAATCCGGCCTGGATGGCATCATAAATAGCATATTCCAAAATGGTTTCGTTATTAGGGCCAAAGCCATCGATTTGCTTATTCCCCCCATACCGCGAGCCCATCCCCGCAGCTAAAATCAATAATGTTGGTTTCGTTGAATGCATTATATATTATGTTTATTAGGGTCTCTTGTTATTTAAGGTCGAATTGTTGGAGCGTCGAATTGTTTAACTGATTAGGCAGCTTCCTCACTTGGGAGCAAGGCTGCTTGTTTAACTGGTTAATTGTTTAGGGATTAGTGATTTGATAATTGTGGTTCGGGATTAGTGATGGGATATTGTTCGTAACGTCAAATATTGATTATTAAACGGAGCCTCCATCCTTTCGGCCTTTGACCTTCGACTTTTAGCATCTACCCTTTGTCATTCGGCCTTCGGCTTTCAGCTTTCGGCTCATTTCAACAAATAAATCAAATGCGCCTGCGCAAACACACTAAACTTATCCTTCCCAACAGGAAATTCTTCAGTACTATTATCATCTAACTGCCACTGATAATTCATCCCATTGATAAATTGCAAACGAGAACTGAGCATAAATCGATCCCACTGATAATCAAACAAGAAACCAAGAGATAAATCCACCCAAGGCTGACGTTCTTCTTGATAGCCCAAGCCTTTATAGTAAAAGTCTTGGTGATTGGCCAATCGCTCCAATACAATCCCATACTTGTTGAGTTGATCAATTATAGAAACTTCAATGGTTTGTACATTACTTCCCACTCCTGCTCCAGAACCTAAAGCTTGGCCAACATGAGTAAAACCTCTCACTTGATAATGGGTTTGCCAAGAAGTTCCTCCTCCCAAACCAGGGTACCGCATCCATCGATTAATGGATTCTTGCTGCTGTAGCATTTCAGCTCTAACTTGAACAAATTGCTTAGGATAAGGCAATTCAAATAATTTCTGAAATCCCAATAAGTAGGCCCTAGCATGTTCTGGATTCAGAACAAATTCCCGAGCCGTATAGGCATGATCCCTTCTTCCATACTCAAAATACAATTCTGCATTGGCTTTTGTAAATAGGTACCTTCCAAAGATCGAAACTTGTTGATCCTGTCTCTTTCCATCATAATCCACAGAATTACCATTATTAAAAAGACTGCTTTTGGTAAATGTTTCAAAGATAGGGAACCAATCCCCAAAGGAATTGGTCTTGTCCTCACTATATTGTTGATAGGTCCTATTTAACCCAAGGAACAATCCAGAAACCCACTTAGGTTGATAAGAAATGGAAATGCCATTTAAATAACGCCAGTCTTCTGATAATTCAACAAAATATTTATCATTCAATTCATCCCATTGACTTGGTTTATATCCAGAAGGCTGTAATTTCCCCATAATAAGCTGCCCTTCAATAGACCCCAAAAAGGTTTTTACAGGTTTGGTGGCATTAAAAGTCAAATGGGGAAAACCTTCTGCATTATTGGAAAAGATCAAGGCATTAAATTGACCAGGCCCCCACCAGATATTCTCTGTAGAAGCCCCTATTTCAAATGAGCCATAACTTAAAGTAATTTTAGACTGACCCAAACTAAATTTAGAATAAGCAGTATTACCAAACCTTTCGGGATTATCTCCAAAATTCCAAAAATAATACCTTGCCCGATTTATCCTATCTGAAAAACCATTATAGTAACCATCATAAGATTTATTCTGAGTCCAAACCCATTCAGGCATCAATTGTATATTAACAAAATGAAATTTAGCAGCAATTCCCCCAGTAATCATATTCTGAAAACCTACGTTAGGAATCATAGCACCATTGCCCCATCCATAAGGTCTTCCTGAATTATAAGCGATGGTATTTCTTATTGGTAAATAGCTGATGTACTTTTTATCTAGTTTTCCATTTTTTTTTCCTAAAGTACTACCTATTTGAAAACCTGTGTAATCATTAAACACCTCATTACTATAAAATAATGATGGTTGAAGCGGACGACTATTAAAACTAATAACCGAATCCAATTCTCCCAACAATTGCTTCCTTCTTAAAGATTCTTCCAATACAGGAAAACCGGCAGGAATGGTTTGTGCCTCTAAAACATCAACTAATAAGGTACTAAACAGTATTGTAAGAAAATATATATTCTTTTTATTTAACATACTGATTATCTTATATAAAAACTATGGTCTCTTTCAATTTGGCAGAAAGAGACCATATCTTTTTTAGGTAATTGATTTTCAACTAAAAGACAATATTTCAGATTTAGGAAGATCCTTAAATAAGCTAAGATGCAGCTTAGATTTTGGAAACAAAATGGCCCAAATAGTCAAAAATATCAATAATAAATCCAAACCAAAAGAATAGTGTTTTTTATACCAAATCTCCAGCTCCCCCTTATATGGAGCAATATCCTCTTCGTAACATTGTAAATGAGGTTTAGGAGAATTAGCCAATACTCTCTCTTCATCCCTAAATACTATACTACCAATCCCGGTAAGACCTGGCTTTAAATCTTTTATTTCCTTTTGTATTTCCTCTGAATAATAAGCAAAGTTACGAGGTGTCATAGGCCTTGGCCCAACCACACTAATATCTCCAAGCAATATATTTAATAATTGAGGAAGCTCATTTATCTTTGTTTTTCTCAAAAACCCACCCACAGGTAATACTCGAGGATCGTTTCCTGATGTAACATCCCCGCCTGACATATTAGGACTATTTTCCAACATGGTTGCAAACTTAAATAATCCAAAAGGTCTTCCGCTCTTTCCAATCCTTTGTTGAACATAGAATATCTTACCTTCCCCGGTGAACTTAAGCAAAATCATTATAGGAATCATCAGAGGAGAAATCAATATTAGAAAAATCAATGACGATACAATATCAAATGCCCTTTTTAACATAGCTTTACATTTTCTTGTCCAAACTTAACCCTGTTTCGATATGCTCAAATTCAGGAATATATTTTTTTAACCAACCAACAATGTCAGTTTTCTGTGTTTCATTCTTATCAAGCAAATTATAAAGTTCATCGAAAATCTCATCAAACTTCTCAATTGGATAGGTAGGCTCCTTACTGATCTTACCTAATGCTTGAAACTTATTCAAATCATACGATTCTTCTTCTGTGTAGAACTCCTCATAAAGCTTTTCCCCAGAAGTATCTGTTTTAAATACATACACCGGATATTTACCTTGATCTATTAAGTGTACATTTTTTCTAGCTTCCTCATCTGAATCAAAAATTACAGGTTCAAAACCTAGTTTTTTTAATAATGGAGGGAAAATATCAGCAAATTTGATTAGATCCTTCTCCATATCTAACTTAGGGAAAAACACTTCTTTATTATTGCCTAGAACACAAGCCATCAAACAGATCTCTCCTGATTCTTGAGGAGAAACAAAAAATCTTTTAACATCACTAGGACAGGAAATGGGTTGATTTTTCTCTATCCTTTTCAAAAACCCTTCCAAAAGAGACCCATTAGAAAAAGCCACATTGGCAAATCTTGCTGTAGATACTTTTAATCTATCCCCATAGGATAAAATCAGTTCCTCCATCATTTTCTTGCTAGCCCCCATAATATTTACCGGATTGGCAGCCTTATCTGTCGATACACAAAAGAAATGTTTTGGAGGATGTTCAACTAAAAGATCCAATAAACCTTTTGCCTTAACTAAATTATTTTCCAACAGCGCCTCTATTGAGAAAATATCTTTTTCGCTTCTCACATGTTTATGAGCTGCAAAATTGGCTACTATATCAAAAGGCCCATGAGCTCTGAAAAGTTTTCTAAAAGCGGGGCTATCAAACGATAATGGGTATGAATAAAACTCATCAGGAACATATTGCCCTTCCACACTTCTTAGGTCCCTCACCAATTCTGTCAGCCCATTCTCATTAATATCAACTACTACTAGTTTAGCAGGAAGATACTTTAAGGCAGCTTTTATAAAAGAGGAACCAATTGTACCAGCTCCACCAATAACCATTAAATATTTCCCTTCAATATTCGATGACAGCTCGTCATGATTATTCTTCAAGTCCTGTTCAAAAAGGCTCTCTTTTCTTTGCAAATAATTTAATATAAATTTGTTAGTATCCATATGTTTATGAGTTCAATGTTTCTTTTAGTTTATTTAAGACTTTACTAGGTTTCCAGTCTAGGTGCATTCTCGCAAGACTGTCATCAAAAGTCAAATCAGAAGTTATTTTTTTTAATTTAGATGAATTAATTGGTAAAGAATTTCCTACAACATCTCCTACTTTAGCCAGTATATTGGCTAACCAAATTGGTATCCTCCTTGGCAAACCCTTATTAAATGCTTTTGAGATGCTCCCTTCTAGTTCTCCAAAAGATGAATGATATCCGTCTGTCAAATTATAAACGCCGCCCACCTCTGATAATTTTTGAAAAACCGTAGGAATATCTCCCACCCAAACCATGCTCTTTTTTGATTTTGCTTTTCCTATACTTAGGTATTTCCCTGTTTTAATCCCCTTTATCATCATTCCAAGATTTCCAGGAGCATCTGAACCAACAATTAAAGGCAGCCTTAGTATGCCTAAAATTATATTTCTTTCATTTGCCCATTTTTTCAAATACATTTCTGCCTGTATTTTACTTTTTGCATAAGGGGAATCTCCTAACAAAAAATGGGATTCATCAATTAATTCTCCTGATTCTACACCATATACCGCTACTGTACTTATAAAAATAAAGGATCGGGGTTTTTGTACCAGCTTATCAATCGCATGGCATAAATTCTTTGTTCCTTCAAAATTAACTTTATAAAAGTCTTTCTTTTCCCTTTCAGTTTTAGGAACAAAATGAGCTTTTCCTGCAGCATGAATTATTAAATCAAATTCTAAAGAAGACTTTAAAGCAAATCGTTTTGTCAAATCTATATTATAATCGCAATTACTCCTTCCAATAGTATCTACATTATGTCCCTCTTTCAAAAAATAGTTTTTCAACTCTTTACCAAGGAAACCCGAGGCTCCAGTTAATAAGATTCTTGTCATATTTGAGATAATAAATCCAAATACTTTTTTGATAATATATCTCTATTAAAATCTGACATGGCTAAGCTGAACGCATTTTTGCCCATTATACTTGCCTCATCTGAATTATTTGCCAACCATAGAATTTTTTTTGCTGCATCCCTTGGAGAAGATAATGAAACATTTATCCCACACTTCTCTTTGTCTACAAGATCTCTAATCCAACCTGTTGTGGTTTGAACTATTGGAACTCCTGCCGCAAAAGAATCAAATATTTTATTTGGACTGCAAGTACTTTGAACAGGATTATCTAGCGTCGCAAATAGAGTTGCTCTACTATTATTGACCCATTTAGGAAGTTGGGATTTTGGCATAAGACCTAAAAAAAATATATTATCAAGCTTATACCTTTCCTTTTGCTCTAATAAAGGAAGTCTATCTTTACCATCTCCAATAAAAACCAAAGATACTGTATTGTTTTCATCTAATTCTTTCAAATTTCTGGCAACATCAAGCCAAAAAGATATATTATGAATTAGTCCCAAAGAACCAATATGTGTAAAAATCACTTTACCTGTGGTCCATTCTGGTAAAGGTTCATTTCCTTCTACATTAAAAACTTCTATGTCGGATGCATTTGGTATTACCTCTATGGTTAGCTTTTCAAATCTTTTCTGAATATGATCTTTTTGCCCAACCGAAGCAGTAATTATTAAATTGGATGAATAGTAGCAAAGCTTTTCTATAATTATACTGATTTTTTTTTGTATTTCCCCTTTTATTAATCCAAGTTCTATTCCACCAGCTGGCCAAAGATCCCTAACCTCAAATACTGTTTTTTTTCGTCTCAACCACTTCGAAACAATTAAAGGAAACCCAATCGTTATGGGGCCTGATGAAGAAATACAAACATCGTAAGTTCGAAAAATGGAATACCAAATTGAAATAATCGAAAATAAAATGGCTCGAAACGCCCTGGTAACATAATTAAACCTATTGGAATCGCCTAAATCTATAACGATTAAATTAATACCTTCGATCTTTTGATGGCTAATAAACGAGGATGCCTTAATGTCAGATTTGTCATATGGAGCTGTAACCACTGTCACTTCATGTCCCTCTTTTACCCACCTTTTAGTCAACTCATAAATTCTAGTACTCCAGCTACCTTTTGGGGTTCCAAAGTATTGATAGAAAAACAAAATCTTCATTTTTATTAGTAATGACCTTTTTAAAATTTGGAAAATAAATAACTAAACTTCATTCTGGGAACCTAATATTACTTTAAATTCACAAACATGGAAAATTCATTCTAAAACCGTTAGAAATACAGATCGGATAAACATTTAGTGCAATAACTCTAATTTTCTTTAAGTCGAAATTTTTGATCGAGTTCATCTAACTTTAATTTAGCTTCCTTCGGATGTGATTTATAATATTCTGTTTTAACTAAAGCTTCGATCATTTCGTTATCAAAACGCTTCCTAATTACTTTTGCTGGAACTCCTGCTACTATTGTATATGGTTCCACATCTTTTAAAACAACTGAATTACTTCCTATAACAGCTCCATTCCCTATCCGAATCCCCTCACGTAACGACACCTTTGAACCTATCCATACATCATGTCCAATAATTGTTTTATTTTTTATTCCAAAAGAACTTAACCTTGGAGACGTGGACCACCACCAATGAGAATGTTCCATCCCACCAATTTGAACAAAAGCCGCAATAGAACAATAATTTCCTATTTCAGCCTTATCAATAACTGAATTATGACCTATGTAGGAGTAATCTCCTATAACGGTATTAGAAAGGAAAACCCTTGGTTCTATATATACTTTTCTACCTAATCTAACATTTCGAAGAAAATACTCCCAAATCCTAAAAAATCTCCTAAAAGAAAAATACAAATCTCTTAACATCGAAAACTATTTACTTAAAAACTCTGATAATCTATATATTTTCTCCTTTTTCTTAAAAAAGAAATAGGATCTGTCCTCTAATTCTTTTATTAGGGTTTCATTTGATACATCATCAATTACAACTTTACTCCCCATACTCCAACCTTGAATTAGTACTGTGGAATACTGTGCAATTATATACTCATTTTCACATAATATCTCAGAAATGTCTTTACCTTCACTCTCCAAGATCGAAACTCCTTTCAATTTATTCGAACAAACTTTCTGACGTGGGTGATCTTTTACTTTAACAAAATATCCTTTTCTGGTTATGTTTGATAAAACTTCATTAATTATTCTGAGTTCTTCTGGACTTTCAATACCTTTTAAAAAATAACAAACTGAATTCTTACTTTTAAATTTTTTCTTTTTATTTCCGCATATAGAAAATGGATTATCTATTATTATTTCGCCTTTAAACATTAATTCTTCAAACATACCCTTATAATGTAGATCCCAAACATAGAATTTATCGAAAGAACAAAACGCATCCCTCAAAGTTAATAATTTCTCACCATGCATAAAGTTATTAAGTTCTATACATTCATGATGGCAAAAATCTCTCACAATGCCGCAAGAAGCACTATACTCCATGTTTACCCATACACTCTTTACATTATAGGCTTCTATTGCATATCTTATTTGAGCTATTCTGTATACAGATATAGCCAATAGGCCAAAATTAAACTGAGTCTTTACTAAAACACCCAAAAGATACACTATATCTCTAAACAACAATTCTCCTTTTCTTGGCTCGATGTAAACTAATCTTTTGCCTTTAACAAGCTCATTACTGAATATGGTTTTTGAGTAAAAATAAGCTATGTCATATGTATTCTTTTCTTTTATTGATTTCTTTGGAAAAAAATTCTTTAAAAGAAGGATAAAAAATCCAAACATGGAAACGATCCAAAGAATGATCTTATCGGTATTTTTTAAAAAGTAAACCTGTGCCTTGAATTGGAAAATACTATCATATATATAACTATCATCGAAATTTTTACGCTGGAGGGAAAGTTCTTTGAGTATTTTTTCTTCTTCCTCCCATGTCACACCCCAATTAATTGAAATTATTTTTTGTTTTATTAATTTATAATATTTTAACATCACTTCTATTCAAAAGGCTTTATTCACCAAGTCAATAACTTATTGTTTTTCTTAATTTCATTAATAAAAAATAATATTGGAATATTATTAATCATTTTAATAAATGAACTTCACAAAGACGATGATAAAAATAATACACAATACAAAATAAAATGAAGAATGCTATTGTTGTTGATACTGCAGCACCAAGCAATCCATATACCGGAACTAGTATAAAGTTTAATATTAAATTGATCAAACTAGAAACGAGAGTGATTCCAGCTAGTAATTTTGTCTTTTTAAAATAAAAAAGAAAATTTACAACAAATTTATACATCCCAAAGAATGAATACCCTATTAAAACCCATAGAACTACATAATAATTTACAATAAAATCATTATTTATAAATAATTCATAAATTAATGGAACAGCTAAATAAATAGCCAATGCTACAATAAAAGTTGTAGCGAAATAAACTAGGTTATATTTCTTTAATTTTAGAATCCCTTTCCCTTCATCTTTCTTGAGAATTGAAAAGACAAATGGAGTCCAAGCTTGATTAAATGATGTACCTAAAAATGACATTATCATGCCAATTTGATATGCTACAGCATATAAACCTACCTCGTCAACTCCCAGGTAATGTGCTATAACAAGCCTATCCGAAAAAGCTAATATATATCCTCCTAGGGTATGTACTATTAGAGGAACACTATAACTCAATGCAATTTTTAAATATGTTTTATGGATTAAAAATTTAAAACCATAAAGTTTTCTAATAAATAAGATAGCTGCAATACATATTAATCCAGACACAAATAACATTGGATATATACGCCCTTCCCATCCATAATTGAGATAAACAATGAAATAAACGGATAGTAAAATATCCATGGTTGTTTTTGTAATTCTCAATAATCCAAATAGAGCAGGTTTTTCTTCAACCCTAAATATATTTAATAATACTTCAATTATTTGGGTAAATAAGGCATACAAAACAGATAACCAAACTATTTGAATAGGAATTCCTCCTTCAAAATAGTCCGGTTTAACTACTAAGAAAACAAAATAGACTATAACAACAATAACACCTCCTAGTAAACATAAAAAAGTTAAAATAGTTGAAATGAAATTTGAAAATTCATTTTTATCTAATTCATAATAGTATCTAATAATAGAACTCCCAATATTTAATCCAACAATAGGAATAAAAATAAAAGAAAACGTTGTGAATAGATCAACAATTCCAAAATCGAATTTACTTAGATAATTGGTAAAAACAGGTAGCAATAAAAATGGAATTGCAGAATTCACAAAATTCAAAAGTGTATATAAACCTATATTCCTAAAGACCTTATTTCTTCTTGCCAATATACTAATCACAATAACAATACTTTTTTTTCACTTATACTATATATAAACCTCTAATTGTAGAAAAGATATTATAGTCTGATGAAAGTTATTCAAAATTTGTTTAGGCTCTAAAACAATCATTAAGCAGTATTAGGGAGTCTTTTTAATACCCTAATAGACTTTTTAAAACTAATAACCTGAATAAGCAAAAATAGTACAAATATGGAAAAAAAATCCATCTGATAATAACAAACAATTAGAGCCAATAACAATAGAATCAAGTAGATTATTGACTTATTTATCCCCCTTTGAAAGGGGATTGAAATTCCAGCAAATAATATATCTATGATAAATACTAATGTGAATGGAAATAAACTAAAGAGAAGATTTATCAAAGATGAATTCGACATGGTTTTTGAAAAATCATAATTAAAATTAACTGCGCTTCTAATTAAAAAGAGCATAGACTCAATTCTGTTACTTGGCACAACCAAATCCTTGGTATTATTTGCACTTGGCCCTATAATAACTAAAAAGTAATCAATTAATATAGCTCCTGAATATATAACCCCTATTAACCCAAGCATGAGAATAATTTTCCTATACTCTCTGATATAAATTAATAACATAACAATAAGTACTATTAGAGTACTTCTTGTTAAATATAACGCACTATAAAAAACACCAGAGCATAACAGAAAAAATCCAATAAAAAAATCTAAAGTTGAAACTTTTCCTCCAGATCTTTCTTTCAATACTTCGTAAAAAATAACGTATAACATTGAAAATCCATAAAATATTAAAGAAACATAGTTAATACTAGAATTAATAAAGAATTTTCCCAATAAAGTAAAATTTGTTAACTGATCTTTTACATTGTAAAATAATACCGCTCCTCCAAGAATTAGCAAAACAGAAGCCAACTTTAATGGTGAAAACATCAAATTAACAATTTCATCTTTTGAACTCAAACGGTCAAATAAAATATATGGTAAGGATGCGCAAAGTATATAACCAGATATTGACCCAGAAGCTCCAAGACTATAGAGAACAAAAGCCAAAAAGACTAGTCCTACCGTTCCCCAGTATTTAATAGGTAGACTAGCATTTTTCATTTTAATTGATAAAAAAAATATAATACTTAGAACCATCGAATAGTTCAAAACAGTAAGTATTTGCCCCAATTCACGCTTTATCAATGGTATAATATGGATAAATAGAAAAACGAAAAAAAACAATTTGATTGCCTTCATTCTATTTATTCTAAATATATTATATTTTCTATATATCAGCACTTAAAATTAATTCTTCAAACCCTAACAAAACTTCTGGTTAAATCCTCTTTTACCTAATTAATAATACAAAAAAAGAGCTTCTAATTTGAATGAACCAAACCTATATTACTAATTAAAATTGGAGTTACTACTTAACCTTATTGTAACCCATTCTTGTTCTTTTTGGTTGTAATATAAACGGGGATATACAATAATAATTTCCTTTGTCACCCTGTCTTCTATTATTGTAACATGTCCCAAATCCAATCTATTCTTTCCTTCATCATATTTTCTATAAGTATCAAGTATTAAAACACTTGATTTAATAATTTTCATGGAGCTTTGGTCAACTTCTCCAATTACTAGAGGAAATCGTGGATGATTACCTTTAGGGTTCTCCTCAGAAATATTTCCAACCCAATACAATTTTCCATTTGAATGCTTAAATAAAACAGACATTGAAGAAGGAGAATAAAAAGTTGAACCATCATCATAAGTCCATGGCCTTGGTTTTGTCCAATTTTTACCATTATCTCTCGAAAAAGAATACCATTTATATCCCGGTAACGTATAATTGGAATCTAATTTCCCTCCATTACTTCCCCTAAACACCCCAAATATATTTCCATTATTTAATTTTATAATGGAAGGTTCAATTAACCCTCTTGTTGTAGAATTTGGATCACCTATTATTCTTTCTACTAGTTTCCAAACTAATTTTTTGCCTTTCCATTTCCCACGAAGAATAATAACTTCTGTATAAGTATATCCCTTGGTCGGATTATATAATCCTTCCCAATTAAGGCTGTCACATTTACTATCAGAAATTACAGTAGCTTGTACAGGCAATAGAATATGCCCTTTATTGTTAATTATTGGCTTACTCCCATAATCACCTAAGTAAAATGCATTTCTTCCTAATACTATGTTTGAAAATGGATTTGAGTTTGAGTTCTCATTTTTCTTAATTCGTATGTCGTAAAGCCAACTTTTACCATTGTCAGAAGAAGTTCTATATCGCAAATAATATCCTTTCAATGCTTCCTTCGGTTCCTTAACATGTTTAGGTATTTGGGGGTTATCTAATGAATTAAAAAAGGTAACTAATAATTGTTTATTACTATCAAAAATGGATGTAACTGGAGCCCTTCGCCCAGATTTGGGAGGAGTTTCTATCTCAACACTTGAAGTTGGACTATATTTCCACGTTTTTCCATTATCAACACTTATATAGTTTCCAGAACGCAGGAGGGGATTCTCAACTGACGTGTATATTGCATTATAAAATCTTGATGGTTCTTTAGTTAATTTATATTCTAAGATTTCAATAGAACTTTGAGCCATGACCTGAATGGATATTCCCAAACAGATGATGATATGTAAAATTCCCTTTCTCATAAATCAAAGACATCAATTAAAATCACAGAATCCAACATTTAAGCATGGATGGAGACTTAATATTAAACACTCTAAAACAAGACTGTTAAATTTAAAGAAGCTTTTTATATACCTTCTTTTTTACTTCTAAACTATTATTAACAGCAATGCTTGTACGATGAACCTCATGTGGAAATAAAATCAGAAAATACCCTGGGGACAAACGGATAGTTTGTTGCTCACGGCCTTCAAAAAGCTGGTAATCATCTTGGTACTCATTAGTTGGGACCATTGATGCGATATCAGCTAGATGTATTAGCTCCTCACCTTCCAATATAACATGTATATCCAAATATTTTCTATGTGATTCCCAAAGAGCCCTATCGGAATTTTGAGTTTGGTACACCAAACCTATACTAAAACAATCAGGTTCATTAATATCTTTCTTACCTTTTTCAAAGGATCCTCCATGTAGATCATCCAAAACAAATTGAAATCTCTCTCCATAATTTTTAAGGTTTTCGGTTTTGTCAAATATCATGATAAATAAATCTCTTTTTTAATATCCAAAATTTTCTTTTTGTTTTCTTTATAAAACGAATTTACCCTTGAAACCACTTCAGGATCCAATGATGCTTGTTGTTTTTTGCTATTTATTTCTAAAGTACTTGGATTATTATCAAGATATTCCAGCACGCTCAATAGTGATGGCAATGATTTATAAGGGAATGCATGGAAAATTTTTGACATCATTCTATAATCTTCAGGAAAATCATTGGTCAGTCTCATACTAGGCCTGTACAAGAAGTCCTCTACCTGTATTTTCCCTATGCTAAAAATTTCAGGTTGATTGAATAAAATTCCCCAAATCTCCGTATCTATTTCTGTTTTTATTTTACATACCAGCTCCAATGCCTTCACTTTTATCCCATATACAGCAGCCCCAACAGGAGCTCCATCCACAGTAGAAAAATCATGATTTTCTCTTTTCATCATATCAACCATTCGATTAGCTATATCTATTGAAAAAAGAGGGTTTTCGCCGGTAATACTCAATATATAATCTAAACCAAAATAACGAGATGATTGAAACAACCTTTCCAAAACATCTTGCTCAGACCCTAAAAAGTAATGAATACCATTTTCAATAGCTACATCCGTCAGCGGTTTATCCTGAGGATTATTGGACGTACATAGAACAATTTCATCTATTCCCTTAATTTTCTGAGACCTTTTGATCACATGTTCAATTATGGAGAATCCGTTTAAATCTTTTAATAGCTTAAATGGAAGTCTTGTTGACTTCATTCTAGCTGTAATAAATAAGCCTATTCTCATTTTCCGGTATTTTTAAACTGAGAAGTATCCGCTAAATTAAACTCAAAATTAACCTTTGAATAATCTATGATTTCGTCAGGATCAATATTCTTACTGACAGACAAGTTTAAAAGCTTTATTAGATCCTTTTGAAGGATGTTAGCGCTTTCCTTAGTCCGCTTAAACGCGATATTATCCCTAGTGATCTTTTCTCCTGATTTTATTGACACCCTTGCTACTGGGGCCTTTTTCATTGGACCGGTATTTCCATATTTCAATTCCGCTAAGGAATAATCTAAAGGCTTATCCCCTCCTAAAACCTGATGAAGCAATCCAGCTAGTTCTTTTACTTTCAGAATCTGTTTTAATGAAACAGCAGCCTGAGAATCAATCCTTTTTTCCCCAACCTTGGTGGTGAAATGTTTTTCAATTACAAAAGCTCCTTTCGTAAGTCCTAAAACACTTATCCATTCGTTATTGACATCAGTGGGGTCAGTATGATCCGCATACCCCATAGGCAAGTCAAATAAATGACCAATCTTTTCAATTCTCTCCAAAAATATATCTGAATAGGAAGTGGGATAATTTTGGAAGCCATGCATCAAAAACACATCTTTTTTCCCTCTTTCATTCAAATAATCCACCGCAAATTTTATTTCATCAATTGTTGACCCTCCAATGCCTAAAATTACAGTATTATTAAAAGTCGCAGCCTTTTCCAAAAGAAAAATATCATTAAGCCCTGTAGCATGTATTTCTACAGCTTTCAAGGCTATATTGTTTTCCAACACCCAGTCTAATGATGAAACATCATTGCAGAGCAGAACAACATCGAGATTTTTTGATTTTGCATGGTCAATTGCCACATGCATTTGTTCTTTACTAAGAGATATTTTTTCTATAATCGGAACACCCTCATGATCACTTACAAAATAATCATTGACATCAAATAATGCATGAAACTTAATGGCATCTAAACCTACACGCCCAGCTTCATCAATTAACTCTAATAAAAAATTGATTTCTCCCTCATGATGAAACGCTGTTTCCCCAATAATATAAGGTCTTTTAATCTCTTTCATTACAATTTCAAATGTTTAATATCCTCCTGTGCCTTTTTAAAGTCCTCATGCTTGCCGATATCCAACCAATACCCATTGATTGGAAAAGTAACCAGTTTACGATCCATGGCAAGAATTTTATCCATCAAATCGGTAATATCATAATAGTCACCTTTTGGGATCAGATCCAAAACACTTTTCTTAAATAAATAAATTCCCGCATTTGAAAAATAGGTATAACGTGGCTTTTCCTTGAGAGAGTTGACCCTTTGTTCACCATCGGTTTCCAAAACGGCATAAGGCACATCCACACTGTAACTAGTGGCAGCTACCGCCATATCCGCATCTGATGCCTTGAAGGTTTTATAAAAATCCAGAAAATCAATATTAGTAAGTAGATCACTATTCATTACCAAAATATCCTCATGCTCTAGCTTGTCAGCCAAGTGTATAGAACCGATTGTCCCCATGGGTTCGGTTTCTTTTATGTATTTGATATTTAGCTTTTTTTCACATCCGCAACCAAAATATTCCTCTAATTGCTCTCCTAAATAGTTAATACTGAGATGAATATTTTTCACCCCAACTTTTGCCAACCTGTCTATATTATGCTCGATTATGGGCTTGTCACCAACTTTCAGTAAAGGTTTAGGGGTTCTTTCGGTCAAAGGTCTTAACCTTTTTCCTTCCCCTCCAGCCATAATTACAGCATCTACGGGAATAATGGTACTTCTTGTCCTAAAATTAAATACATCAACTATCCGGCCATCATAGCCTAAAATCGGAACGACCTTAAAGTTCTTTTTACTATATTCCTCCAACTTATCCACCGCATTTTCCTCTTCCCTGATAAAGGCTGGATTTGGCTGAACGAATTGCAATATAGAATCTTCAAACCCCAAGCCTTTAATAAATCCCCTACGCAAATCTCCATCCGTCAAGGACCCAATTAACCTTTCATTATCATCTGTTACAAAAAGAATAGCATCGGACGCCAGCAAATCCAATTTCTTCAAGGCTTCTCTTACGGGTAGGTCTTTATTTATTATGTGGCTTTTCATCATATAAAATTATAGAACCTTTTGGGTCCAAAGTTTGATAAATCGATTTCTTTTAACACTTCAACAATTTGAGCACTAGTATTCCCAGTACCATAGGGATTTTCTACCTCTCTGAACCTAACATTAAAATCGGGTTCTTGGGCTTTCTTTAGCAAGTCGTAGATTTCTTTGGTATCTGAACCGCAATTTAAAACACTGTCAGCTTGGATCCTACCTTTTTGTCTGTCACCAATATTAATGGTTGCTGTACCTACTGAGGGTGCTTCTATAATGCCGCTGGAACTGTTCCCCACTACTGCATCAGCAATTTTCATCACTGATAAATACCTCAGTGAACCCAATGAATCAAACAATGCTGACTTGTCCCCGTTTTGGCTTACAAAGTTCTCCATCATTTGATTAATAATCCGCCCGTTGGTATCTGCATTGGCTTTTGTAAAAATAAAGAAGCTATCCTCTAACTTGGTAAGGGCATCAAGTAGGTTTTCAAACTGCCGTTCCACACTTATTTCAGCTAATGTCTCCGGGTGAAAGGAGATCAGAAAGTTATGCGGTTTGAATCGGATATTTAAGTTTTTCTCTAATTCTTCTTTGCTCCATAAGTCAAGGCTGACAATATTATCCAAGCCTATGGCCCCAACATTAAAAACTCGGTCAGGCTGTTCTCCCATTTGGATGATACGATGCTTATAGCTTTCTGTCGAAGAAAAATGTAAATGGCTCATCTTAGTAATTGCATGTCGAATGGCATCATCATAAGCACCCTCAGTAATTTCGCCCCCATGGATATGAGCGATTGGAATTTTAAAAATCAGGGCAGTTGAAGCCATGGCTAACATTTCATAACGATCTCCGAGAATGACCAAAAGATCGGGTTCTAAATTCTTAAATGCCTCGGTGAACCCAAGCATCCCAAGGCCCATGGATTTGGTAATTCCCTCGGCTGTATCGGAAGAAAGCAGCATTTCCACCTTATAGTCCACTTTGAGCCCCTCTTCTTCTATTTGCCTATAAGTGAGACCAAATTCCGGGGAAAGATGCGCGCCTGTCACAAGGATTTGAAGATTGAACTGCGGACAGGCTTTTAACCGGTTGATCAAAGGCTTCAGCAAACCGTACTCGGCGCGGGTTCCTGTGGCGACACAGATCTTCATAGCTCTATCAGTTCGTCCTCTTGAAAATCCTTGGAAGCCTTTCTGCCAATCACTTCATCCCATAACATGGGAGAAAGGCCGGATCCAGGTCGTTTGGTAGTGATATTTTCTTCGGTCAACACTTCTCCTTTAGCGATATCCTTAGCCGCAACAATACTTTTCCTTGCGATAGATATATTTTTTTTCTCAGAATCACTGGGCTCTTTCATGCCTGAGCCAGATAACGCTTCTTCAATATGCCTTATCCCTTGGACCATGGCTTTAAGTTCATCAGGCTCCAACGAAGCCCTATGATCAGGCCCTTCCATTTGTTTATCCAAGGTAAAATGCTTTTCAATAACCTTTGCCCCCAATGCCACGGCCGCTATGGGCACTTCTATCCCCAAGGTATGATCAGAATAACCGATTTTCGTCTGCAATTCATTTTGAATATGCAACATGGCCTTTAAATTCACATCCTTCATGGGTGTAGGGTATTCGGTGTTACAATGAAGAATAGTAATACTTTCTTTACTTGCACCATTATCCACAAAGACTTTAACTGCGGACTTAATTTCCTCTAGTGTGGCCATACCCGTTGATAGAATTACCCTATCGAATAATTTAGCCGCCAGCCTTAGATATGGAAGATTAGTAAGTTCTCCTGAAGGAATTTTAACTAATTCCAAGCCTATATCTTTTAAGTATTGTAATGACTCTAGGTCAAATGCTGTAGAAAAAAAATTGATCCCCTTGTCTTGACAATATTGAATCAAAAGATTATGATGGTCTTCTGAAAGCTCAAGATTACTGAGCATCTGAAATTGGCTTTCGCTTTCCTTTTTGGTATTCTCTATTTGATATTTTGCTTTAGTGGCAAACTTTGAAACCATGCTTTTAGGTTTAAAAGTTTGAAACTTAACATAATCAACTCCTGCAGCAACAGCTGCATCTACAAGTTTAAAGGCATTTTCAATATTACCATTATGGTTTACACCTGCCTCAGCGATGATAATCACACTATTTTCTTTCATAAATTTTTCCTGGGTTTCCAATTACAGTTGCATTATCCGGTATATCATTTATTACTACTGTCCCTGCCCCAACAATCACATTACTCCCAATTTTCACTCCTTGCTTAACCACGGCATTCGCACCTATAAAACTCAAATCTCCCACATGTACTCCTCCTGTCAGAACAGCTCCAGGACCTATATGAACAGCTTCCCCCAATCGAACTTCATGTTCTATAATACAACCAGTATTCAACAAACAATAATCTCCTATTGAAGCCAAGGGGTTTATGGCTACATTTTTAGATATAAAATTTCCACAACCGATTTCTATATGCTTAGATATTGAACTTTGAGGATGGATGACATTAGGGAGTTGCTTTTTACGCGAAATAACTCGCTCGGCTATTATCTTCCTTATCTTATTATTACCCACTCCCAATAAAAAAGCATAATCCACTTCCCATCCCTGAAAGTCATCCTTTTGGTCATCTCCAAGATATTCTAAACCAAATGGGTTAGAGCTTTTTATTTCACTTTCACAATAATGTGTGATTTTCATTCCTGCCTCCATAGCCGCATCAACGACGACCAGACCATGACCAGAGTAGCCTATTATTGCTATTTTATCTAACACCACTTGGTAAATTTACAATTCTTTCCTCCAAAAATTCAGCATTTATTTGTTCATCCCGCTGGCAATGGGAATACATTGGTAATCGATACATTAACTGCCAAATAGGCCGTGTTAATATTTTCTTAGAATTTGTTTCTTTTAAAAATATCTCTTTATCCTTCATATTTTCCAGCTCCACACACATTAACCAATAGTTTGCTTTTGTATTTGGAAGTTCTTGTCTGAATTTTACGCCTTGAGTCCTAAAAAACTCGGTATAGAGTAAAGCTAACTCACGTTTGTTTTTCATTATGGATGGCAATTGCTCTAATTGAGCACAAGCTAATGCAGCATTTAGGTTTGGCATCCTAAAATTATAGCCGAGTTCATCATGCATAAATTCAAACGAATGGGGAACTTTAGCAGTGGTAGTCAAATGTTTAGCCTTCTTTCCAATCTCCAAATCATTGGTGACAATTGCTCCCCCACCTCCACTAGTAACGATTTTATTGCCATTAAATGAAAAAGCACCAATTTGACCAAGACTTCCGGTCTTCTGTCCCTTATATTCACTTCCCAAGGATTCAGCGGCATCCTCCACAATTGGGATATTCCACTTTTCACATATCTCAATTAATTTATCCATATGAACAGGAAAGCCGAATGTGTGCATGGGTAAACAGGCTGAAATTTTCTTCCCTGTTTGTTTATTATAGCACCCATCTTCTCTCATCTCTCCATATTCATTCAAAAAAATTTCCACAGCGAACGGCGAAAGGCCCATAGTGTCCAAATCTACATCGATGAAAATTGGAGAGGCGTCATTATACGCGATTGCATTTACGGTGGCCACAAAGGTAAGCGCCTGGGTGATCACCTCATCTCCAGGTTTTACACCCACCAAGCGTAGGGCCACCTGTAGGGATGCCGTACCATTCACCACCGCCACAGCTTTCTTGGTGTTGGTCTGGGCCTGGACCATTTCCTCAAACCTATCCACATATTTGCCCACAGAAGATACAAAGGTAGAATCTATGGTATCCAAAAGGTATTTTTTCTCATTCCCCCTAAAAACAGGCTCATGCAAAGCAATTATCTCTTTTTCAGGATATTGTGTTTTCACTAAACTAATTAGCTCGCCAATATTTTTCATTTTCCAATAGCTTTTTGTAATTCAAAAAATTCCATCTAGATAAAAAATCAAAGCCTTCCATCTACTAACTCTTTTGCATAAAACGCCTTGGTATCATATAGTACCGTACGGCCGTTTGATTTGATGGCTTCTAAGTCCATATCGCAGAATTCCTTATGTCCTACCGCCAAGATAATAGAATCGTATTTACCTAAATTTCCCTTAGAGGTTAATGATAAACCATATTCTTCCTGTACCTCTTCGGTTGAAGCCCAAGGATCGTATACATCTACTTCCAATCCAAACTGGTTTAATTCTTTGTAGATATCGATTACCCTTGTATTACGGATATCAGGACAATTCTCTTTAAAGGTAAAACCTAAGATCAAAGCCTTACTTCCCTTAATAGTCTTGCCTTTCTGGATCATTAATTTGATCACCTTATTGGCCACAAACATCCCCATATTATCATTCACCCTTCTTCCAGAAAGAATGACTGCTGGATGATATCCAGTTTGTTCTGCTTTATGTGCCAAATAATAAGGATCCACGCCAATACAGTGTCCTCCTACTAAGCCTGGCTTATACTTTAAGAAATTCCACTTAGTTCCAGCTGCTTCCAATACCTCATTCGTATCAATTCCTAAACGGTCAAATATCAAGGCCAATTCATTGACAAAGGATATATTCACATCCCTTTGGGCATTTTCTATCGCTTTAGAAGCTTCGGCAACCTTAATACATGAAGCCTTATAAGTGCCTGCTTCAATAATAGAAGCATACAGATCATTCACAAAATCTGCTACCTCGGGAGTAGAACCTGAGGTTACTTTTTTGATTTTGGTCAAGGTATTCACCTTGTCTCCAGGATTAATTCGCTCAGGAGAATATCCACAATAGAAATCCTCGTTAAATATCAATCCAGATTCCTTTTCCAACACCGGCACACAATCCTCTTCTGTACATCCCGGATAGGTGGTGGATTCATAAATCACCACATCCCCCTTTTTTAAAACTTTCCCCAACATGGTACTAGCTGCAATCAATGGCTGAAGATCCGGGGTCTTATGTTCATTGATAGGAGTGGGAACCGTTACAATAAAAATATTACAGGAAGATATAGCTGTAATCGCATTAGAAGGTAAAAATCCTTTACCTTTTTGATCCAAATCAATCGAGGATTTCACTAAAGAAACTTGTAACTTTTCATCCTCCACTTCCAAGGTAAAATCATGTCCTTCTTCCAATCCCTTGATCCTTTTGGGAGAAATATCATAGCCCACGGTAGGGTAATGCTTTGCCAGCTCTACGGCCAAAGGCAAACCTACATAGCCCAAACCAATCACGGCTATTTTGGATTGATTTAAGGGTAAAAGCGGTGTATTCATATATTCTATCAATTATCGATGTTTTTTTAATCTTAATTCCAACAAAGTTAATAACAAACTTATCAGACAGTTTTACAGAGGATTCGTTAATCTATTAGACGTTTTTCCACTCCTCTTTAATACTGGACAAATATTCCGAACCGAACACTATCCCTAAGCCCAATACAGCACCTACAAAGGTAAAGACCACTAAAATCAAAGGTCTTCTCGGAGCAGACTTCTCAGCAGGTATGCTAATAGGCTGGATAACCGAAAAGATCGGTGTATCCTTACTTACCTGAAGCTTGGCCTGTTCCAGCTGCTTGGCCAGCTCTGAATAAACGGTGAATGCCAGGTTATATTCCCCCTCCAGTTTTTTCAGTTGGTTTAAGGCTACCGAGCTGGATATATTTTGATTCCTGTCCCTAAATCTTGCAAGTCGGCTTTGAATAAGCTCATATTCCTTTTGTTTTTCGTCAAAACGCTCTTTTGTAAACTTTAACTGCTCCTGTGCATTTTTTATTTTAAAAGTGATCACTTCTTTCTGAAGTAACTTCTCTGCATAACTGGCTAACTGGGCGGCTGCTTTTGCTTCCGGCATTCTAACTGATAACTCCACAAACCCTTCTTGATCATTAAATGATACGCTAAGCTGTTCACCCAATCTTTTAAAATGCTCTAATTCTCCCTGCGAGACTTCAATAATTTGTTCCCTATCTTCTTCTCCAGCCATTTTACTTTCACCTCCCCCCTTAATGATTCTGATAATTAGCCCAGGCAATCCAATGGTGTATTGCTTGATATAACCTAAAAGCCCCAGAGAGTAATACACTTCATAATATTCCTGATAAGTCACTTCTTGATCCATTCCCTCAAACTGTAAAGGTGCCTTTAACATGGCCTTTTTAAAAGGAATACTGCTTACAATTTTAGGATATAAAGTAGGCGGGATCTCTGATCCACCTCCAACACCTCCTAAATTTATCCCTGCCAAAGAAGCCAAGCCACCTAAGCTACCTCCCGGTTTACCTCCCTCAGAAGTCTGAGGCAAATAGGTTCCGCTAGCAGTAAATTCCTTAGGCGAAAGAATCGCCACCAACAATCCCAAGATGACAAAAAGTCCCACGATACGGAAAACAAGCTTCCTTTGATTCCAAACGGTTTTGGCTAAGGCGAGGAGATCGATTTCGTCGTCGGAATTCGGAGCTGTATTGTTGTTTGAATCGTTGTTCATATTTTATGATAAATATTCTTATGACAAGGTTATTGTTAATGTTATTCGGGATTTGTTATTCGGGATTCGGCGTTCAATCCCCGATTACTCCAATCCCCAATATCAATTACTCCAATCCCAATGATTCACTGTCTTTCATTTTGATTTCTCAAATATCGAATATATCCATTGATTAATTGAAGGCACTTTTCACAGTCTTTTCTAATTTGGGTTAAAATTGCATCATCGATATAATCCCAAGATTTGGCTTCCAAAGCATGATCTAAAATTTCAGCTACAGATCCCCGGGCATTCAATAAAAATTTAATATTTTCTTTAAAATGATACCTACCCCAGCCTTCTGCAATATTTGCCGTAGCTGATCTACTAGCCCTTAATAATTGACTGAACAATTCATATCGTTCATGCTTGGGCAATTTTGTCAATACTTCCTCTCTTATATACCACTTGAGTCCATCACATGCCTGCCAGCATTTCAATTCTTCAAATGATGTATAAGATCCCATATCTATTCATTGATAATTAATAATAGGAAAACTAAATTCTTCTATTCAAATCCCAAATACACCAATCCCAGATTACCAGCCTCCAATGCTCCAATCACAAATCCGGATTGCTCAAATACCAGATTCCTAATTTTCTAATCTCTATTACTCGAATCCCTAATCACGATTATCGATTACTCGAATCACTATCCCAAATGCGGAACTCCCACGACTTGCTCTCCTCGCTACTACCCAAAAGCCTCGGAATGACGTATTACTACTGCGCTATCCGGTCAATCAATATCGCCAAAGTCGCCAAACTTGAAGCTACACCAATCCAGTTAGTAGCGGACATGCCCTCTCTTACCGGCTTTTGTGGAACAATGATCTCTGCACCTGGTTCAATATTCGGATAGTTCTTAAAGAACAAAAATCCTTTGGTTCGCTGTACATCCCCATTGGCATAGACCACATAGGCCTTGCCTTTTCGGGCATTATCCGTAAATCCTCCAGCCTTGGATACATAATTTTTAAAGCTATCCCCTTTTTCATATCTGGCTGAGGTAGGGAATAAAACTTCTCCGCGCATACGCACGGTTTGCAATTCCTTCGGGATACTTAATACATCCCCTTCCTGTAAGATCAGATCCTGATCGGAACCAGGATGTTCCATAATATAGTCCAGGTCTATACCGATCAGTTCTTGGGTTCTAAATTCAACTTCTGCTACCCTGGAACTATCAGATGTTGCGACTTCTTTCACACGATTGATTTTAAATTCACCAGATGCCAAACCTTTTTGATTGGCCAAATCGCCACCCTTTTCTCCAATTTTTTGATCTATCCTAGAAAGAATATTATTCTCGGCCTCTGTATTCTTTCCATCCTCCTTCAGCAAATTATTCTTCACCTCTCTTAATTCAGCTGACTTGATCTCATTATCACTTTGAGGACTGTAAAACTCTGTACGCCGAATCAAAGTAGCCCCTTTGGTATAGGCAAAAGGATTAATCCCTCCTGCCCTTTTTAATAGATCAGAAATTCGCTCTGTGGCAGTAGCGATGGTATATTGACCAGGATAATTCACCTCTCCCTCTACGCGTACCAATTGCTCCCTTTGAAAACCAGGGCTTCTTCGAATAATCACATGATCAAAAGGATGTAAAACTACCTCTTTATCTGCCCCATTAATTTCTAAATTCTGATCAATATCAATGGTAAAGATTTCTGCGATCTGCCCATCCGTTCTATCTTTAACTCTTCTGGCCACCTCTATATAGGCATCAGAAGCCGACTCCTTAAATCCTCCTGCCTTTAACACCAAATCCTCTACCGTCATATTCTCCGCAAAGGCAAAGGCCCCCGGTCGATTGATCTCACCGGAAATCTTTACATAATACTCTTCGCTCAAATCATACTTACTCGGGATATGCAATACATCTTCCCTTTGTAATTGAATATCCTGAGCCGTACCGTTGACGACTGCTTTGACATCCACAGGAACAATCTCCAAAGTCATATCTTCTTGTGTTCTATAAAGCGTGGCACGGTTAAGAAATGCCTCTCCTCTTAAACCCTCTGCTTTATCAATCAGGTCTTTCACCGTCATCCCATCAAATAAAGCAAACTCTCCAGGATGGTAAACCGCTCCGGAAATCTGTACCCGATTTTCAAAACGGTTCAGTTTTTCTCCGACCAAATAAATATCCCCATCCTGCACCTTAAAGCTTTCAAACTGCTCTTGCGATATATCAGCCACCTTCCTTGCATCCTCAGAAACCCTTCTCACCCCGATACGTTGTGTATAGGCCTGGCTTTTAAAGCCTCCCGCATAGTGGATCAAATCCCTAATATCCTCATCCGCCTGAATTTCAAATAAACCTGGCCTTCTAACCGGACCTTGTACCTCAACCCGGGTCTGCACAGCGGGTACGATAATCACATCATTGTCCTGTAAACGGATATTTTGTGCTTGATTACCATTGGTCAAAAACTCATAGACATCCACTTCCGCTACCTGACGGGAATTCCTATATACTTTGATATTCCGAAAAGAACCTTCCTCATTAGGACCTCCAGCCGCGTATAAGGCATTAAATACCGAAGCGAAGGAGGGTAAAGTATAAGTCCCAGGATGGGCCAGTTCACCCGTCATAGACACCTGAATGGAACGGATATTCCCCAATCGAATCTGTAAAAAAGTACGGGGATTGGAACTGTTCAAATCTGAATAAATACTGCTCAATTCCTGCTTGATCCTTGCCGTAGCTGCGGATATACTAGCCCCTCCTACTGCAATGGGCCCCACATTGGGAATATACAGCCTGCCCTCTGGATTCACCGTCAAACTATATGACTGCTGAGAATCCCCATACACATCAATCAATAACTGATCCCCAGTGCCCACCACATAGCTTTCTGGGGTAGGGATATTCAGATTGGGAGAAAAATTCAGTTCCTTATGATGAAAAAGACCAAAACCATAGATCTTTTGCTGTTTCTCAGTTAATTTACTATTATCTCCATTAAAACTTCCTGCTACAGGAGTGGACACCATGCGCTGTGCTCCTGTATCCGCGGGGCTATTGGCTGACTGATCTACACCTCCACCAGCAGTCCCCAACTGACTGATCCGAGTGGCCAGCTTATTGGCTTCCATGGCCGAAAGCCCCCTTTCCTGTGCTAGAGTCGGAATTTGGGATTTTGAAATCCCTTGCTCCTCTGCCCTTTGTACAATAGCAGCAATCTGCGCATCCGACAGCTCATCCACCTTCACATTTTGGATATTGGATAAGGACTGGGCATGGAGCACAATCGCTGATAGCAGTAGTATTATTGTAAAATAAAAAGATTTGATATTAATGGACATACCTTATTGATTAGGAATGATGAATGTTAATATATAATTAGGAATGGTGTTATTGTCAAACTGTCGAACTGGAGGACTGTTAGATTAACAGTCGAATGGCGAAGGTCTAAGGCCGAAAGCTCGTTTATATGGCATTTATAAGCGCCTTTAACATTGAGGCTATCTCCAATCCCTCTGATTCTATTCTATTGAGTTGTGCTGTTGTAATCCAATTTCGTCTGTGGAAAAGATTAGCGAGTGTCACCATCTCATATAATGATCCACGACTATAATAGAGGAATTGCTTAAATTCCTTGTCTGTATTTCTACCTTTCCCCTCTGCAATATTTTGTGGAACAGAAGCAGAACAAGATTCGAACTGTTCAATTAATCTAAAATGCTTTCCTGGAGTATTCAATTCTTCAACAAGCTCTATACAATATTCAGCCAAATCCATCGATTTCTGCCACACCCTAAGCTCCTTAAAATTAAAATGTCGCTCACTCATCAATCCAGTACAGCTTACTACTATATTTAGACTTAAAAGCTTTTGTCCCCTAGCTTTTATCTTTCGGCTTTAGGCTTTCAACATTCAGCCTTCTCTATTAGCCTTCGCCCTTCAGCTTTAGACTCCTTTCTTTAGGCATTTGGCTTTTAGCCTTGCGCTTTCCGCTCCGTCCACAGCTTCGCCCGGTCAGTCACATTCTGTGCTTAGCGAGCAATTCATTTAATAAAAAAGAGTAGGGAAATCGCTTTCCTTACTCCGCAGCTTTATTATATAAAACTATGCCAGTTTGAATATCTTCTGCCAAAACCGTAAAACTCACTTTACGGTTGATCAAATCGGCTATGCGATTACCCAAACTGTCGAGGTATTCCTCATTCAATTCATTACCTTGGATCACTATATCAATAGTACCGGTGTCCAATCCATTGGCATAATCCCCCATCAAGACAACCTTGTGCACATCCCCCATCCTATCGAGTACCTCTTCCACCAAGGTGTCCAAGCCCAAATACTTGCGGACAATATCCTGCAAGGACCCAAATAAGGGATGCTGGGTATTCGCACTATAGCTGATTCGGTTCTTTTCAGACTCCTTCTGCAAGTAACCTGCTTCGGATAAATTATTGAGTTCTTTTCTTATGGCATTGGTAGATTCTCCAAACTCCTCGGCCAAACCGCGGAGATGGCTATGGTTGTCTGCGTTGATAAAAAACTTTACCAAAAGTCGCAATCTGGTCTTGGAAGTAATTAAAGAATCTAGCATAAAAAGAAGTCCTTCCCTAATGAGCACCAAAAGTACTCAGTCCTTTCAAAAGCGCCAAGCTTTTTCTGATTTTTTATTAAAAACCGTCAAAAATACACAAATGACAATATTGACCAAACAAGATTATCATATTGACAAAAACCAATCTTGTCAAAGACAGGAAAAAAGATGTATATAAAAAAGTGTTTTTGGGATAATTCCCCTTGTCATACCGACAAAGGAAGGATCTCCTTAGCGCAGCGCTGACTTGAACCTAACAAATCACAGGAACCTCCTGCCCCCACTCAAGAAATCTTCGTTGTCCCGTCAGCTGAGCTGCGGGCCCCAAGCAGGTCCGATTTTGCTCTACGAGCCTTAAATTTAGGAGTCTCCAGACTCCTCTTCGAATATTTCTAATGCTTTTCCAGATTTAAAATATGGAAATAATAACAAAGAGGATTTTAAATCCCCTCCTACTATTCTTCGACTTTTGCAAAAATCGAACAGCCTTTAGGCCTTAGACATTCAGCATTCGGCATTACTAAACTTCGTTGTCCCGCCAGCTGAGCTGTGGGACCCAAGCTGGTTCGATTTTGCTCTACGAGCCTTTAAATACAGGAGTCTCCTGACTCCTCTTCGAATATTTCTAATGCTTTTCCAGATTTAAAATATGGAAATAATAACAAAGAGGATTTTAAATCCCCTCCTACTATTCTTCGACTTTTGCAAAAATCGAACAGCCTTTAGGCCTTAGACATTCAGCATTCGGCATTACTAAACTTCGTTGTCCCGTCAGCTGAGCTGCGGGACCCAAGCTGGTTCGATTTTGCTCTACGAGCCTTTAAATACAGGAGTCTCCAGACTCCTCTTCGAATATTTCCAATGCTTTTCCAGATTTATAATCTGGAAATATTAATAAAAGAGGCTGTCTCAAAAGTAGATAGTTTAAAAGGCTAGTCGATTTCTCGGCTAGCCTTTCTTGTTTAACTCAAAAATGTTATTTTGAGGTGTGCAAAAACAAGACTTAAATGTAGCTTTTAAAGACTACAATCCCAACCAACTGATGTTTCTTCCTCCTAGTTTGGAAGAGCTTATTCCCGTCCATCATCCAGGCCGTATTGTTTACCAGATCATTGAGCGGATAGATCTGAGCGAGGTGTATAGCCGCTACTCAGAGAACGGATCTAGCAGTTATCATCCCAAGCTGTTGTTAAAGGTGCTGGTTTATGGATATTTAGAGAACTGTTATTCTTCCCGCAAGCTTGAAAAAGCGGTCCGGGAGAATATTGTGTTCATGTGGCTTGCCGGAATGCAGCGTCCCGATCACCATACAATCAATCGGTTCCGTTCAGAACGTCTCCGAGATGTGATTGGTGATATTTTTGCCCAGGTGGTACTGTTGTTGCATGAGGAAGGTCTTTTGGACATCAAAGAAGTGTACACCGATGGGACCAAGATAGAAGCCAATGCCAACCGCTACACCTTTGTCTGGGGCAAGGCGATCAAGAAGAGCAAGGAACGGATCAGTTCCCAGCTTCAGGAACTTTGGAACTATGCCGGTTCGGTAGCCTCTGCTGAGTTGGGGACAGAAGAACCCGACTTTGTAAATCCGAATGCAGAGAACGTTTCCCGGACCATCGAAAAGATCAATCAGGCGCTGGAAGGGAAAGCCGTTGACAAGAAGGTGAAACAGAAGTTGGGTTATGCCCAAAAGAACTGGCCAGCCAAACTGGAAGAATATGCCCAGAAAGAGGAAGTACTGGCTGGACGGAACAGTTATTCCAAAACAGATCCGGATGCCACGTTCATGAGGATGAAAGAAGACCATATGAGAAATGGCCAACTTAAACCAGCCTACAACCTTCAACTCAGCACCCATGGACGGTTCGTGGTCAACTATTCCCTGCATCCCAATCCCAATGACACCTTAACCCTGAAGCCCCATCTACATCAGTATTACGGATTCTACCCTTCCTGTTGTACAGCAGATGCTGGATACGGAAGTGAAGAGAACTATTGCTTTCTGGAGCAGAACCGGATCGAAGCTTACGTCAAGTACAACACCTTCCACAAAGAACTCCGTCAGGAATCCAAATCAAAGAAAGTCCATGGCTTGCTGGAAAACCTGTATTACGATCCACAGAAAGATCACTACATCTGTCCGATGGGACAGGCGATGAAACCCAGTGGGGAAAGTACCGGAAAAACCTCGACCGGTTTTGTCCAGCACTACCGGCACTATGCAGCCAAAAATTGCCAGGGGTGCCCACTGGCTGCTAGTTGTAGACCAGGGGCCGGTAACAAAACCCTCAGGGTAAACACCAGGTTACAGCAACAGAAGACAAGGGCAAAACAACGACTCACCTCTGAGCAGGGAGTCCAGAAACGAAGGCAACGGGCCACCGATGTGGAACCGGTATTTGCAGACTTCAAACACAACAAAGGGAGGGCAAGGTTTATGTTAAGAGGAGCCGAAAAAGTAGCAATTGAAACCGGATTGATTGCCATCGCCCACAACCTGGCAAAAATGGCCGGGTAAGAAGGAGCTGACGCCGTTTTTAAGTTCAAAAACCCTCTGATCCCCCAAGTTTAAACTGTCGCTTCAGAACAAAGAACCTAGAGCTGAATTGACCGTAAGTCAAAAAAAATAGAGGCCGATTAATGAAAATCGGCCTCTATTGGCTAAAATCGACTGTCCCACTTTTTTAACTCTTGTTTTGAGACAGCCTCCCCTACTATTCTTCGACTTTGCAAAAGTCGAACAGCCTTTAGGCCTTAGACATTCGCCCTTCGGCATTACTAAAGCCTCGCATCCACCTTATCCTTATCCAATACGCCCTTCACATCATACACGACCAAGCGATCAGATTTCTTAATATCCCAAGTTTTAAAAGATTGATGGGCAACGGCTAATATAATGGCCGAATATTTATCGGGATCAGGCCGCTCATCTCCCTCTAGCATCTTGATATTATACTCCCTTTGAACTTCTTCGGCATCAGCACAAGGATCATATACATCCACAGCAATATCAAAATTCCTCAGCTCTTCATAGATATCAATAACCCTGGTATTCCTTACATCCGGACAATCTTCCTTAAAGGTAAAGCCCAAAATCAACACCTTGGAATCGATCACTTTCAGGTCTTTGCGCATCATATGCTTGATCACCTCTGTGGCTACATATTTGCCCATGGAATCATTCAATCTCCTCCCAGCTAAAATAATTTCTGGATGATAACCAACTTCTTGGGCTTTTTGGGCCAAATAAAAAGGATCTACACCTATGCAATGCCCTCCTACTAGTCCAGGCTTGAAGGGTAAAAAGTTCCACTTCGTGCCTGCGGCCTGCAAAACTTCCTGCGTGTCTATATTGAGCAGATTGAAAATCTTGGACAGTTCATTGACAAAGGCAATATTGATATCCCTTTGGGAATTCTCTATCACTTTGGCCGCTTCAGCCACCTTAATGGAGGAAGCTTTATAAGTACCCGCAGTAATGATTGATTGATAAAGTTGATCTACAAATTCGGCAGCAGCTGCTGTACTTCCAGAGGTCACTTTCAAAATTTTGGAGATGGTATGCTCCTTATCCCCTGGATTGATCCTTTCGGGGGAATAGCCTACATAAAAATCTTGATTAAACTTCAGTCCAGAGCCATTTTCCAAAACAGGCACACATTCATCTTCGGTTACACCTGGATATACCGTAGATTCATAAATCACGACATCTCCCTGCTTTAAAAACTTGGCTACAGTCTTTGAGGCGGCTAACATAGGGCTTAAAACAGGCCTATTATGCTTATCCGTAGGAGTCGGCACGGTAATAATAAACACATTACAATCACTTAATGCTTCCGCATCATCGCTGGGAAAAAATCCAGGAGTATTGGAAGCTGCTGATTTATCCTTGATTAATACGGACTGAAGTAAATCATTTTCGACTTCCAGGGTATGGTCTATTCCCAAACCCAATTCATCAATACGTTTTTTAGAAATATCAAATCCAACAGTGGAGTACCTTTTGGCAAATTCAACTGCCAATGGTAACCCTACATAGCCCAAGCCAATAACCGCTATCCTGCTTTGATTTAACAAAAAAATAGGTGATGTCATACTTTTCTTCAATGGTGATTTTTAAACTTTGAATAAACAAAAGGCCAATGATCATCTCTCAAAACATTACCCTTCTGATATCGCAAAGGCTAGAATCCCTGACCAGGAAAACGCTCCTAAATCACTTAGCCTAATTCAATCGGCTAAATTATCAATATTATACATTGAAATTTAATTAAAGCCAATAAATTATTAATTACCTCAAGGAATTAAGCCTACGAGCTGGTCCGTATTTGCAATGCGGACCTTTAAATAATGGGAATTTGTAATGCCCTAACTCCGTTACTCCAAGTCTCTAGCGCAGCGTTAACTTGGACCTACTAAACCACTATGCACTAGAAGTGCATAGGTTTGTTCAAGAATGAAATTCTGATACTTACTCTAGGATAAAATTATCCTGATCGTCAGTATTCGAGATGTCACGATAGTGTTCTAAATACTCTTCGTTGTCCCGTCAGCTGAGCTGCGGGACCCAAGCAGATATGCTTTTGCTCTGCGAGCCTTAAATACAGGAGTCTCCGACTCCTCTAAGAATATTTCTAATGCTTTTACAGATTTAAAATATGGAAATAACAAAGAGGATTTTAAATCCTCTCCTACTATTCTTCGACTTTGCAAAAGTCGAACAGCCTTTAGGCCTTAGACATTCAGCATTCGGCATTACTAAACTTCGTTGTCCCGCCAGCTGAGCTGCGGGACCCAAGCAGGTCCGCTTTTGTTCTACGAGCCTTTAAATACAGGAGTCCCCTGACTCCTCTACGAATATTTCAAATGCTTTTCCAAATTTACAATCTGGAAATAATAATAAAAGAGGATTTAAAATCCTCTTCTACTATTATTCGACTTTGCAAAAGTCGAACAGCTTTTGGCCTTAGGCTTTCCGCATTCGGCTTCCCTTCACATTCAATCTACCAAATCCGGCTTTTCCTTTTCCAATTTCTCAAATACCTTCTTCACATCCTGCGCCTTTTCTTTTTGTAATATCAGAATGGCATCTTTTGTCTGTATAAACATCGTATTCTTAAGCCCTACAAACTCTGTATGTAAATCTGTGCCAATTACCATATTTCCGTCCTCATCCGACTGATAACCATGGTTTTCCAAATACTCAAAAACTGACTCAAATGAGCCCATATCAGACCAAGAAAATGCTGAAGGAACTACTTTTATTTTTGAAGACCGTTCCATCACAGCAAAATCAACTGAGGTAGAAGGTATTTTTAAAGATTTTTCGTAGTCCAAAAACACATCTTCAGCACTGTCTATCACTACCTTGGAATACTTCAGCACTTGAGGTTCAAAACGCCCCAATTCTTCCAAGAATACACCAGCTTTAAAACAAAACATTCCGGAGTTCCACAGAAAATTTCCTTTTTTCAAAAATCTCTCTGCAGTATCCAAGTTGGGCTTTTCCCTAAAGCTTTTCACTTCCTCTCCCTCTGATTCAATATATCCATAGCCTGTTTCAGGATGATCTGGCTTTAATCCAAAAGTGACAATATGATCCTTTTTTGCTAATTCAATAGCCCGATGGACACTAGCGGTATAATTTTCTCCCGCATCAATCAAATGATCCGATGGTGTAACAAAAAGGACATCCTCTGGCTTAGCGGATAGAGCGGCAAAAGCAATAGCCGCAGCCGTATTTCTTCTACAGGCTTCTACAATTTCTATATAATTAATTATACCTAGTCCCTCCAAATCTTTCCTAGATAACATAAAGTTGTTTTTATTACCAACTATCATCAACTCCTCACAAAAAGCTTGGTTTCTTTGTACCGTTTTTTGAAAAAGCGTATTACCCTCAAAGATTGGCAAATATTGCTTAGGACAACTCTTTCTTGAAAGGGGCCATAATCTACTTCCTACACCTCCCGATAATACTACATTAATAATTTTCATTTCTCTAAAAAGTTGTTTTACAAAAACTTTAAATTTCTTTAAATGTATATCCGAAATTGTACCAGTAAAGTTTGGCTGCATATCCAAATGATCGTTTTGATCGTTGGTAGCAGTTGCTTCGGTCTTCAGCCTTCTGACCACTTGAACAAAGGATTTAAGGCTACTGGCGTCATTGCGGATAATCAGTTTCTTTAATAGCTTTTAAATTATTCCAATACCATTCACAGGCCTTGGACAATCCTTGCTCTAAGTTATATAAAGGCGCATAGTCTAAAACTTCACTTGCTTTTTTTATAGAAGCCAAGGAATGGGGAATATCTCCTTTTCTTTTAGGTCCATAAATAATTTTAACATTTGTTATTTCTGGATCAAAGAAGGACAAATTAGATTTCAAGTTTCTGACCAAGTTATTTAGATTTTCTCTTTCCCCAAAGGCTACATTAAACACTTCTGAAACTCCCTTCTCCCTGTCAAAATGATCATCAATAGAACTATAATAAGCAGCAAGCTTTTCTACTAATTCCTCTTTTGGTACTTCAGCAGCCAATAAATTAGCTTGGATAACATTATCGATATAGGTAAAATCCCTGGAATTAGTACCATCACCATTGATCTTTGGAGATTCATGTTTGATCAATGAACATAGAAATTTTGGAATTGCGGCAGCATATCCTCCATCTGGATCCTGCCTTCTCCCAAAGACATTAAAATACCTTAAGCCAATAGTTTCTATTCCATATATTTCAGTGAAATTCTTAGCAAACAATTCATCCACATATTTGGTAATCGCATAGGGAGACAAGGCTTTTCCTATCTTATGTTCTTCCTTAGGCAAATCTGGATGATCCCCATAGGTGGAAGAACTTGCGGCATACACTAGCCTTTTTACCCCTGCTTGATGTGCAGCAAACAATACTTTCACAAAACCGCCTATATTCACATCCGTGCTGGTCATAGGGTCTGCTATAGAACGCGGTATAGACCCCAAAGCCGCCTGATGAAATACCAAATCGCAGCCTTCAACCGCCTTTTGGCAATCTTCATAATTTCTGATATCCCCCTCTATCAAAATAAAATCCTTGAATTGCTTGGCTTCTTCTAGGTTCTCCCGCTTCCCTGTAGAAAAATTATCCAAACAGACCACTTTATTCCCATGATGTAATAATTCATCCACCAGATTGGACCCAATAAATCCAGCCCCACCAGTCACCAATATCTTTTTCCCTGAAATGCTCCCTTGAGAACGAATATTCATTTACTTATATATTATTTAATAGTTTATCCGCAATTTTACCAGTAAAGATTAAAAGTGAATTAAAACGATAGCTTTGATAAAGTATCAGTTACTTCGGTCTTCAGACTTCTGTCTTTCACCCACTTAAGCAATGGCTTTTGCATCATTACGGATAATCAGAGTATTTAATCTGCATATCCGTGTCTTTTCACCTGTCCCCTGAGAAACGAAATATTCACCCATTCCTCATTAATAATTCATCATTCTTCATTGAGTTCTCTTCTTTCCTTTACTGCCCTACTTCAAGCTTCTCTAATGAATAGGAATCAAATTTCATAAAACTAGCTTTTAGAAACAACAGTCAAACAATTCGACGCTTCAACAGTTCCACAATCCAACAACCCCACAATTCGACAATTCACCAGTCCCACTATTCGACTTCTTAAACCCCTATCCCATAATGGGTAAAACCTAACTCCTTAAGGTATTTCCGATCATATATATTCCTGCCATCAAAGACCACTTTATGATTCAGCAACTTGCCCAAAGCACTCCAACTCGGTATCCTAAACTGTGACCATTCTGTCACCAACAATAAAGCATCCGCATCCACACAAGCCTCATAAGCATCTTTGCAATAAGTGACCTTATCGCCAATATAAACCTCCCTGGCTTCTTCCATAGCGATCGGATCAAAGGCCTTCACCTTCGCCCCGGCGGCCCTCAATTCATCGATAATGACCAGTGCAGGAGCTTCGCGAAGATCATCTGTATTGGGCTTAAAGCTCAATCCCCACATGGCAAAGGTCTTTCCGCTCAAATCATCCCCAAAATGCTGCTTGACTTTCTTCACCAAAACGTGCTTCTGGGCCTCATTGACTTCTTCTACAGCCTGCAGTACCCTAAGGTCATAGCCATACTGCTTGGCAGTCTTCACAATAGCCTTGACATCTTTGGGAAAACAACTTCCTCCATAGCCCACCCCGGGATAAATAAACTTATTGCCGATCCTGGGGTCTGACCCTATCCCGGCCCTGACCATATTGGCATCTGCCCCTACCAACTCGCAAAGATTGGCGATATCGTTCATAAAACTGATCTTGGTAGCCAACATCGCATTGGCGGTATATTTGGTCATCTCAGCGGATGGGATATCCATATAAATAATCCTGTCGCCGCTTAGCTGAAAAGGCTTATACAATCTTTTCATGATCTCCTCGGCCCTTTCATCCTCCACGCCAATAACGATCCGATCCGGTTTCAAAAAATCCTCAACGGCCGCTCCCTCTTTTAAAAACTCGGGATTGGAAGCTACGGCAAATGGCAAGTCGCTTCCCCTCTGGTCCAAAGCATCCTGAATGGCCTTTTGCACCTTACTTCCTGTAGTAACAGGGACGGTACTTTTGGTGGCCACTACTATATAATCAGACATGGTCCTGCCGATTTCATCAGCCACGGCCAACACATATTTCAAATCAGCTGATCCATCCTCGCCCTGTGGTGTCCCAACAGCAATAAAAGCGACATCCGAACCTTGGATGGCCTCTCCAAGATTAGTGGAAAACTTCAAACGACCACTTTCATAATTCCTGACCACGATTTCTTCCAGCCCAGGCTCGTAAATGGGCATGATCCCATTTTTCAGTTTATCAATTTTCTTCTCATCAATATCCACACATACCACCTCAATCCCCACATCAGCAAAACAAGCCCCGGAAACGAGGCCTACATATCCAGTTCCTACTACAGTAATTTTCATAGTTAACAGTTCAAATTAAGAAATTAAAAATAACATTTATAAATGGCATAACCGCTGAATTCAAAAGCCAAAGACAAAATTAAAAGCTATGCAAACTTTAAAATAAAGATTATCAGGTAATTTAACGAGAACAAAATTTCAATAAAGTACCAACTCATGAATTATGTTAATGGAGTGGTTCTTTTCGGGTATCAAATAAAGCCATAAAGCTTCCGGCCTAAACTTTTACCGCATTAAACAATCACAACAGCCCTGAAGGGGCTAAATATTATTAACTCCGGGTTCATCCCGGGGCCAGGAACAACTTAGTTGAGCGCTTTAGCCGCAAAGCCTGCCAATTGTGCAAATTAATTCCCGCTAAAGCACAAGCCTCCTTGAATAGTCCCTATCTTAAGCCCTTATAAAATCAGAAAGCTTTACCCTCAATTGAGGCATAAAACCCTTTTATAGCATATATTAAATTGAAGTTTCATTCACTCCATGTGTACAATGACCTCTTTAAAATAATTCACTTTAAAACCATCAATTCCATCCTTGCGACTTCCCTATTAAACCTTTAAAACAGCCCTGAAGGGGCTAAATATTATTAACCCCGGGTTCATCCCGGGGCCAGGAACAACTTAGTTGAGCGCTTTAGCCGCAAAGCCTGCCAATTGTGCAAATTAATTCCCGCTAAAGCACAAGCCTCCCTAGACAGCTATTCCCCTAGAACTTTAAGAAATTGAATACCAAAGATAAGTCAATAAAGGACCTAAAAAATCTTTCCAAAACAACCTAATATTTTCTGACCATCCATAACTTTATGCATAGACTAATAAAATAAAGGCATAATATTCTTCGAAATTCTTTTAGTAGGCTTTTGGAGCATTCGGTTTTGGGACAGTTGTTGGTGGCGTTAAGAAAATGAGTTAGCTCGCGAAGTGGAGGGACAAGCGTAAAGAAAACAGTCAGTGACTGTTTTTAGCGAGTAGCCAGCTTGCAGGGCAGGCCGTCTCTTTTACGAGGTCGGTTCCTCTTCCTAAAGAGCAGGTCCCGATCACCATCGATCCCTATATCCACTCATTTTTAGTCAGCAGCGACTGGTACAAAATCAAATTGAGAAACTTTAACCGTATTCCAATCTTAATTTGCTCAATTTGAAGAATGCTACACAGCCTAGATTTCCTGCCTTCCGCAGGCAAGGTTTGCCTACTTTTTCATCAATGGAAAAAGTAGGTAATATTATTTAAGAAAAACATTATTGAATTTGTCTATTCATAACATTGCGGATACACAAATAATATTATGTACTTTTGCCTTTTCAAAATACGGAGATATGAATTCAGAAAGGAACTGGTTTGTGATGTACACTGCCCCACGGGCGGAGAAGAAAGTAGCAAAGAGGCTAGAAGAAAACAATATTGAAGTATACCTACCCATCATAGAGGAAATCAGGCAATGGAGCGACCGAAAGAAAAAGGTACAGCGCCCACTTTTCAATGGCTATATCTTTGTAAGAATTGAACACAACAGACTCTGGGAAGCCTTGCAGGTACAGGGAGCCGTAAAATTCGTCAACTTTTCAGGGACCCATGCCCGAGTGCGGGAAGAGGAAATTGAGGCCATCAAAAGAATTGTCAATACTGGCGTAGCGGTAGAAGTGGATAGCTCAGAAATCCAAGAAGGTGAAAAAGTCAAAATCCTAGGTGGGCCACTACAGGGTTTTGAAGGAGAATGCATCCAAAAAGGCAACCAAGATTACTTTATTATCCGTGTACCAAGTATCCATCAAACGGTCATGGTCAATGTCCCTAGAAAATTCTTGGAAGTAATTTCATAGCCTTTTTCAAAATCCAAAACAGAAACCATCTTAGATAAATAAAACTCAATAGCCTTATCGGTTTTCCCGATCAAAAACTTAATGTCCTTAACCCCTTAATACCTTAATGGTGCACTTTTTTACAATCAAACACCCAATACTCTTATCCTCTTCATCCCCCAATGGTTCTAATTTTAAGATCAAAAACTTAATGTTCTTAACCCCTTAATGCCTTAATGGTGCACTTTTTTTTACAATCAAACACCCAATACCCTTATCCTCTTCATCCCCCAATGGTTCTAATTTTAAGATCAAAAACTTAACGACCTTAACTCCTTAATGCCTTAATGGTTCATTTTTTTACAATCAAACACCCAATACCCTTATCCTCTTCATCCCCCAATGGTTCTAATTTTAAGATCAAAAACTTAATGTCCTTAACCCCTTAATGCCTTAATGGTGCACTTTTTTTACAATCAAACACCCAATACCCTTATCCCTTTCATGCCACAATGGTTCTAATTTTAAGATCAAAAACTTAATGTCCTTAACTCCTTAATGCCTTAATGTTGATTCCTTCAACCACCTACCACACATACACAACTAACAATCAGAGGATTACCAAACAACCCCACCAATTATAAGCGCCCATTATCGGAAATAATAGGGCTTCTTTTTCTCAAACAACTTCCTAAACCTGTTTCCCGTCAAAGCACTGAACCCGCCTATTAGAAAACCAATTAGCCCAGTAAGCGTCATCACCACGCCCCTTCCTCCTAACTGCATGATTTCTCCCATCATTTCAGGCAAGGGAGAACCTGTGCCAAGGCTGATCCAAATACTTTGTCCAAACCATGCTAGGCCCACCCCTATCGCTGCTGAAAAAAATGCAAGGGAACCCTCTCCCCCTAGTGTTGCTCCCAATATGCCCCATACCACCATCATTAACCAATAGCCTAGAAAATGCCCCAAAACCATGGTTATCAAAGCATATACAATAATATATATTACAAATTTCATAAGTCTTTTAATTAGGAACCATTGTAGTGGAATATAATAAATGCTCAGTCTGATCACTGCTCCTTAATCCAAAATCAAGATACTTTCCTTCTGCCCAAAGCGGGATCATATTATCATAAAACTTACTGCCCGGATTTCCCGATTGTCCTCCGGGATAAATACCAAATGCATTCACTTTATCCCCCAACTCTACCACCATTCTCCAACTCGCCCCATGTCTACTGCTAGTGGCGTTGATAATGCTTTTCCCTCCTCCCGTTTTAATATTTTGATGACTAAAAGCAGCAAAATTCGGAACCAAATGCAAAATGCTGGTTCCCTTATAACGGTACCAATTTAAATTCTCATCCTTTTCTACTAAAGTACTCCATTCCTCAACAGCCTCAAAAAAAGTACTTTCTATATGATCACTGGCCGTTTCAACCTTTGCATTTGTTGCCGCCTGATCAAAAATGCTATCATTGGGCGTTTCTATCAAAAATTTGGCTGTTCTATAATTATCCGGAAGTACTATGGCCCCGGGGATTTCTGACAACTTCCTCCATACACTGCTGCGCAGTTTTTCCCACCAAATATCAAATATCACCGGTGCCGTTTTCTCTGGATCCGCATAAAAATCCCATCGGGACAAAGTATCTATCAACGCTGTTGCAGGGCTTTCAAATACCTGACTACTATCAGCGGTCAAATAATTCAGCATTACCGGAAGTACTTCCGCAGCATGCAAATTATAATCATCAAATTGCAATGACTTGATATCCTCCACAGAAATATCCTGCATTTCCGTTAACCTGGAATTGATCCTTCTGTTTCTATACTCCTCAAAACTATCATCAAATATATAGTAAGGATAATCAGACCCTACCGAATATTGGTTTGCGGAACTCACAAATCCCCTATCAGGATTTAAGGTCGCCGGATTTTGTTCATTAGGAATATAGCCAGTCCACTCATACCTGGCATCATTGCCATCCATAAGGTATTTTCCCTGCTCAGGCCATTTCAGGGGGAATTTACCCTGTACCTTCAGGGCGATATCCCCCTCCTTGCTGGCAAAGGCAAAATTCTGTGCCGGGGCGGTAAAATGATCCAAGGCAGCAATAAAATCATCATGGTCTTTTGCCCTATTTAGATCCAAAAAAGTTCTCTGTTCATTGGACCCGTCCAATGCAGTCCACTTTAGTGCAAAATTGACCTTCTGCTTATTAGGCATAAAACTATGGTCATACATGACCGGTCCATAATGGGTATAAATCACCGTATCCAAAAAGGCCGAGTCTCCCTGTACCGCAATCTCCTCTATTCGATGGGTACTTTGGATCCACTGGTCATTATAGCGGTATTCCAACCTGTTTTCATCCTTGAATTCAATCGAATACCAGTCCCTTACATCCCGGGTTGCATTGGTCACTCCCCAAGCAATGTCCTCATTGAAGCCACTAATGACCCCCAAGGCCCCTGGCAAAGATGCGCCCTTGACCGTGTAGGCCGGGGTACTTAATTGAAGTGTAAACCAAAGACTGGGCAGGTTCAATCCCAAATGTGGATCATTGGCTAAGATAGGGTTTCCACTCTGTGTTTTGGCTCCTGATACTGCCCAATTATTGGAACCCACACCCGGCTCCGGATCAGGCAGTGCTTCCTGTAAAATAGAAAAATCAGGATAATCCAATCCCTCCGGCCGCTGCACTTCTAGGGGAATGAAATCCCACTTTTTGTCCATTTCAATTACGGGATCATTTACACCAGGATAATCCGGAAAAAACTTGTTCATCCCTGCTTCTCCCAGCACTTTTCTGAGATGGGTATACTCTACATCCTTATCTCCCACCAACATATCTGCCATATACTTCAATAAAAGCACCGTCTTATAGGGCGTCCAAGGCTCCGGACGATAATCAAGGAGTTTATATTCTACCGGCAATTCCCCCATATCCATCTGATCGATATACTGGTTCACTCCAGAGGCATAAGCTTCAATTAGTGATAATGTCTCTGGATCATTGTTTTTTATATATTCCAAGCCTGCTTCAGCTCCATAGCCCAGCCCCTTTCTCCTTTGCATACGATCAAATTCTAAAGCCACTGGCCCCACAATTTCTGCAATGCGTCCTGCCGCTGCCCGGGTCTGAAATTCCATTTGCCACAGCCTGTGTCTAGCAGTAACATAGCCTTGGGCCATCATAAGGTCATGCTCATTTTGTGCGAAAATATGTGGAATTAGATTTTCGTCGTAATTGATCTTCACTTCCGCTTCGAGTCCGGTGATTTTTACCGACTTTTTGACCGTTTCATCTTCGCTGTAGGAATTTTGCCAGAACCCATGAAAGGGGTCCATGAGGTAGCCCAAAGGAGGCACTGGTCCAAGCTTTACAGAAAGCCCTACAGCCAAAATCAAAGTAAAAATAAACACGATTAAAAAACCGAAGTATTTCATAGTTTATAGCACTAATTGAGGTTCGAATTGATCCTTACTCAATGATTGAATTTTATGAATGACACATTTCCCTATGTATATCCACAAACAATTCTAATATAAACTTCTTTTTTACAGTTTTCCATCAAATCAGCTTATAAAATTGAAACTCGTTGGAGTAGGCAGTCAAATAGTATTATCTCGAAAGATGTTTTATTGCGGGGAGGTTGATCCGCCTTGGCGGAGGCCGGCCTGGGCCTAGAGGGAAGAAGCTTTAGCTGTGTCTTGATTTTTCTCCCGAAATTTTCGGGACAGGTTTGCTTCGTTTCTTTTCATCTAAGATAAATGCCTGGCATTCATGAAGGCCATAAAAAAACAATAGTCCCTGAATAAATGAAATGAAGAGTCAAACTTAGTAAACAGTTCTAATGGCTACTGAAATACTTTCAATTGTTAGCTTTTGAAATATAATTTCAAATATTAAAAAAGCCCTAAGTCCATGACTTAAGGCTTTCTGTTGATGATTTAAATTTTCATTTAATCGCTATTGGCAGCAACAATTTCTCCCATCTTATGACCAATCCAGGTTCTTCAACTGTGATTTTCAATTGCTCTTGGTTTTCTTCGAGCCATTGTGGACTCACTTGAACACGCAATACATCTTTCTCCTCCTTATACTGATAATGGCCATGTTCCAAATTCCACTCTGAATTAAAAATCACTGTCCAATCTCCTTCTTTTTGTGGGATGGTGAATATGGAGTATTTACCAGCAGCCAAAGCCTCTCCCTCTACTTCTACATCCTGTGGAAGATCAATATAGGTCGCTTCATTGGCTCCAGTCCTCCATACTTCTCCATATGCCTCCAAATCTCCCCAAATCACTCGTCCCTTGACAGATGGAGCTCCATATTGTATACTTACCTTTTTATCTCCTATCATCCCTTCATCTTTTTTCAAAGGACTTGCTCTTTCTTCCTCTTCCATTGCCATCTCCTCCATATCCCCCATACCATTCGACGCTTTACTCTCCTCCTTTGCTCCACAACTGACCAAAAAGACACTTATCAATACGAATAGCATTAAAAATAAAGTAGTTGACTTTTTCATAAATTTATTACCGTTGATTTTAAACGAATTTAAACATTTTTTCAAACTCTTGTCCTAATCCCTAAAAGATTTCATCTTCCGTTCGTTTTTAACCTGCTCTTTACCATCTGTAAAACTTCATTATGGGCATCTTCAAATCGGCCATCACTTTTGGTGTAATTGAAAAAACTTGCATTAAAATTGCTCATACATGCGCTCGAATGTTTGTTATTCACTTAATCATCTCCTATTTTCGCTAACATTTAAGTGTCTTTAGACTATGCGGTACCTGGTGTTTCTGTTTTTTTCAGTATCAATCATCCTCTTTTTCGGCGTCAATATTTCACCGGAAGTATTGCCTTATGCCGGCCTCGTACCTGTTTTGATTCCTCTGGTATTACTGCTGAATATTATCCTTTTGATCATTTTGGTCATTGCCAGGAAAAAAACCTTCATTTTCCCTCTTATTGCCATCTTACTGGGCTGGAAGTTTTTTGGTATTACTTTCCAAATGAACGATAAAGTTGAAGACGCCAAAGGCCTTACCGTCATGAGCTATAATGCACACATGTTTAGTTACGAAAGGTACAAGGCCAATGACCCCAAAGCCCCATCAAATATTTATAATTGGATCAGAGAACAAGATGTAGATATCATGGGCTTTCAGGAATTTTTCCAGGATCACACCACCCCTGCTCGAAATGCCATCAAAATGATCAGCAATGAGGGAAAATACCATCACTCCACCCAATCTGCCGGAGGAAAACCGGGCAAAAGATTCTATGGGTTGGCCATATTCTCAAAGTACCCCATCATTAACGAAGGCAAAATATTCGATAATAAAAGAAATAACGGGGCCATGTTCGTTGACCTCAAAGTCGACAAGGACACCATTCGGGTTTATAATGTGCACTTAGAATCCATGAGCATACCCGCTGACCAGCTGGATAATATTGATGGAATAAAGGAAAATTATAAGGAAACCTGGAGAAGGCTCAATAAAGGCATGGTAAGCAGAGCCAGCCAAGTAGATGTATTGAGAGAACATATAGGCCTTAGCCCATACCCGGTAATATTGATGGGGGATTTTAACGATGTACCTTACAGTTACACCTATTTCACCCTCAGGTCTATTTTGGAAAATGCTTTCGAGTCAGTAGGCAGAGGTTTTGGTTTCACCTTTAACAGGGTCTTGTTTTTTCTCAGAATTGATAATATTTTCTTTTCCAATTCACTTACGCCTATACAGTTCAACACACTTGAGGAAGTAGATTATTCCGACCATTACCCCATCAAAGCAACCTTTAGTAAAGTCCCCTTGATTAGTCCAAATATTAAGGAAGCAATTGAATAATTCAGCTTTTAGGACAAACCTCTCCATCCAAAACCTTTGATAAGCGGTTTAGGTGTTTTTTAGTTTTTATTTTACTTTTGAAAAAATTTATAACTATGAGATTATTTTTGTTAACAGCTTTGGTGGGAAGCTGCTGCCTTTCCCTCTTGGAGGCAAATGCCCAGACCACCCGATGGCAACAAGCCGTAAAATATGAAATGGACGTGCAAATGGACGTCGAAAAAAACCAGTACGAAGGCCAGCAAGACCTTGCCTACACCAACAATTCCCCCGACACACTTTATAAGGTTTTCTATCACCTCTATTATAACGCATTCCAGCCCAACTCCATGATGGACATCAGGTCCAGGACCATTGAGGATCCTGATGGCAGGGTAAATGACAGAATTTCAAAACTGACTCCTGATGAAATCGGCTACCTCAAAGTTCATTCCTTAAAAATGAATGGGAAAAAACTGGATTTCGAACATGTAGGCACCATCCTAGAAGTCGAACTTAAGGAACCTATCCTTCCTAATACAACGGTAAATTTTGAAATGGATTTTGAAGGACAAGTGCCTTTGCAAATCAGAAGAGCAGGCAGGGACAATAAAGAAGGTGTTCGTTATTCTATGTCACAATGGTATCCCAAAATGGCCAATTACGATGATCAAGGCTGGCATGCCAATCCCTACATAGGCAGGGAATTTTATGGAATCTGGGGTGATTTCGATGTAAAAATCACCATTGACAAATCCTATATCCTAGGAGGAACAGGCTACCTTCAAAATACTGAAGAAATAGGACATGGCTATGAAAGTGAAGGTCAAAAGGTCAAGCAGCCTAGAGGTAAAAACTTAACCTGGCATTTCAAGGCTCCGATGGTTCACGACTTTATGTGGGCTGCAGACCCCAAATTCACCCACGATAAGATTGAAATGGACAATGGAATCACCATCCACCATCTCTATATCAAAAACAGCAAAACAGCCAATAACTGGGAAAAGCTAAAAGAATACACACCAAAGTCCATGGAATACCTCAGCGAGCATTTTGGTCAGTATCCTTATAAGCAATACTCAGTAATCCAAGGTGGTGATGGCGGTATGGAATACCCTATGTCTACTTTGATCACTGGTGAAAGAACCTTGCCTAGTTTGGTGGGGGTAATGGTCCATGAAATGGCCCACAGTTGGTTCCAAGGAGTCCTAGGATCAAATGAAGCTCTTTACCCATGGATGGATGAAGGTTTTACCACTTTCGCTACCAATAAAACCATGGCCAATATTTTTTCTGAAACTCCTTCCGAATTCCCTCAAAGAGGATCTTATGCGGGCTATGAAAGATTGGCCAAATCTGGTAAAGAAGAACCAATGACCACCCATTCGGATCATTACCACAGCAATTACGCCTACGGATCTGCTGCTTATTCCAAAGGGGCTGTATTCCTGGCACAATTGGGCTATATTATCGGTGAGGAAAACCGTGACAAGGGCATGTTGAACTATTTCAATGCCTGGAAATTCAAACATCCAAAAACCAACGATGTCATTCGGATGATGGAAAAACAAAGTGGCTTGGAATTGGACTGGTATAAGGAATATTGGGTAAACAGTACCAAAACCATTGATTATGCCGTCAAAACTGTTGAAGAAGGGGATAAAAACACCCACATCACACTGCAAAGAAATGGTTTAATGCCGATGCCTGTTGATTTGGTGATCACCTATCAGGATGGATCTAAGGAAATGGTTTATCTTCCATTGGTTATCCAAAGAGGCAACAAACCAGAGGAAAATGGAATGCCAAAAAGGATTAAAACCCAGCGGTGGCCTTGGACCAATATCACTACCGAAGTGATCCTTGAAAAAGATATGAGCGATATCAAAAGTATAGAAATTGACCCGAGCCAAAGGATGGCAGACATCAACAGGGAAAACAACACTTTCATGATCGAAAATTCGACTGAAGAAATACAATAAAAATAAGGGGCTGTCTCATTTGTCTGTTTATTGTGTCATTCTGACGAAAGGAAGAATCTCAAAAATTGATTTAAAGCAAAAGTAAATCTAGAGATTTCTCCTAAAGTCGAATTGACAAAATTTGAAGCAGCCTCTTTTTCAACTCTTTCCTTCAAACATTTTTATACCCATTCGGGAAAGAAATCATCTTTTGCTCCTACAAATTAGATAGCTAAACATTGAGATATTTTTACATCTTATCTGGTTTTTAGCTTTTTATCTATCTCGACTCAATGACACCAATGTCTCATTATAAGCTATCTTCTCGTCTAGGGAAAAACTTATTACAAACTTTTTAACTAAAACAATCATGAAACTTATATACTTTATTCTGCTAACACTCATTTTCTCCAGATGTAATATTATTGGGGGAGAAAGTTCATATCAGAAAAATCCTCAAGGACTGCCCGGAACTTGGGAAGCAGTTGAACGAACTTACAGCTATGGCGGACCGCCAATTACTGAAGAAATAGAAAATGGACATAGGATATCCTTTAAAAACGATGGTGGCTTTTCTGCAACAGAGGCTTTCACCTGCAATTCTGGCTCCTATACTTTAGCTGCCGATGAACTTACCTTCACCTATGCCTGTGAAGATCTTGGTGAAAATCAAATTAATCCTTTCACCTATACCGTGATTTTTGAAAAGGATTATATGATCTTAAACCCCAAGACCAGTGTATGTATTGAAGGTTGTTCGGTGAAGTACAAAAAACTCGAAGATTAATTATTTTCTTTATCGAGGATTTAATTATGGATCAAGCAATATTTCTGGGGAATAGTTATTTGTTTTTATTCAAGGAGTGTTAAGAGTGACACAAAGGAAGGCTTATATTAATTTGCAATTTCTTCTTCATCTTCCTATTGTAAACCCAATACCACTTGAGGCTCAGCCCCAAGTTTTCGGTGTACCTGGGCACAGCCCTTGGCACAACATTCCGTACCTTTGCTTTGTCAAGCCTTTGTCTTGATTCTTGGCTCTTTTCTCTAATCTAACACCAAACTTTTTGATAAAAGATGCCTTTTTCCAGCCCCCAACTATTACGCTTCATCCGACATGACTCAAAGTCATGCCATCGGTAAAAAATAAAAACCTCTGGGACAATGCCCCAGAGGTTTTAACACTTAAAAAACCACCAACCTTTAAATAAATCTACATAAACTATTTTTTGCGAATAGCTATATTGATCTTATCTGCCAATAAATACATGACAGGTACTATTACTAACGTTAAAAAGGTAGCAAAGGTTAACCCAAATATTACAGTCCATGCCATCGGCCCCCAGAAATCTGCATTATCCCCTCCTACATAGAATTGCGGATCGAAAGATGACAATAATGTGAAGAAATTTATATTCATCCCTATCGCCATTGGAATCAAGCCCAGAATAGTGGTAATGGCCGTTAACAACACCGGTCTCAAACGAATCTTACCACCTTCTACGATACTTCCTACCACTTCTGAATAAGGTAAATGTTCGTCCTCCCCTAACTGTAATTCTGCCCTTTTTCTTTTCCTAACCAAATTGGTATAATCAATCAATACAATAGCATTATTTACAACTACCCCTGCCAAGGAAATAATCCCGATACCGGTCATGATCACTACAAAATCCATATTGAAAATGGACAGCCCCAAGAACACCCCAATGGTACTCAATAGCACAGAACACATGATAATAAATGGTGTCATTAGGGAGTTAAACTGCGCCACAATGATCAGGAATATGGCTGCAACAGCAATGATCATGGCATTCATCAAAAAAGCCATTGACTTTGCCTGCTCTTCCTGCTCGCCGGTAAATTTGATATCAATATCATCTGGCAGCTCATAATCAGCCAACAAAGTCCTGATACTTTCATTGATTTCATTGGCATTATAGCCTTCTTCCACATTGGAATAGATGGTAATTACCTTGTCCAAATCCTTACGTTTCACGGAACCATAAGTGGAACTGTATTCCAAATTGGCCACTGAGGTGATAGGAATCTGTTTTTTATTTCCGAATTTATCCATGAAGTAAATCTTCTTGTTGATCAAAGCATTCACATCATAGCGGAATTCATCAGCCAACCTCAACTCTATCGGATAATCGTCCTCTCCTTCTTTGTATTTGGAAACCTCCAAGCCAAACAATGCTGTACGCAATTCATTGGCAATGGTATAGGTAGACAAACCAAACCTTCTTGCCTTCTCTCTATCTATATTGACGATCAACTCAGGCTTGCCGGTCTCCAAGTCCATCTTAAGTTCTTCTATGCCTCTAATTCCTGAAGCATTGATAAAAGCGCGGATCTTTTCTACTTCACTTACCAAACTTTCATAGTGCTCACCACTGACCTCGATATTAATTGGCTTACCCACAGGAGGTCCATTTTGTTCTTTGTCCACCGTGATCTGAACTCCCGGGTACTTGGCCATGGCCTCACGCAAGTCCTGCATAATATCAGAAGTGTTTTTGCCATTTCTGTATTGGTACTCCACGAAACTAACCGTCAACATGGCTTTGTGAGGGGTTACTCCCATACTTGGCCCTTCGGATGGATCGCTAGTGCCTTCTCCCACTTGGGCAATAAAAGCCTCTACAATATCCTTATGCGGTTCAATCAATTCCAAGACCTCATTTTCCACTTTTTTACTGAATGAATTGGTAGCTTCTATATCTGTACCAATGGGATATTCAATAAAGATATTGACATAATTGGGATCACTGCTGGGAAAAAACTCTACCTGTGGAGCCCTTACCATCAGCAAGACCATAGAAAAAATCAAAACCCCAAACATCCCAAAGAAGAACAAATAGGGTCGCTTACCATCCAATGCATATTTAAGGGTCCCCTCATACAATTCCTCCAATTTCACCAAGAAATCAACCTGGAACCACCTGATGGCCCTTTTCATAAACAATGCATTCATCAGCGTGATGATGGTAGCTATAAGCAGGATATTGGCCACTACATATATTCCTGTCAAATAACAAAGCACAGCAATGGTCAAGAAAATCCCCGCAATGGCAAAAGACCTTCTTTTGGGTTTAATATTATCCAAGTTCTGGATCTTCATAAACATGGAAGTCACCACAGGATTGATCACCAAGCCCACAAATAATGAGGATGACAATACAATGATCAAGGTAATCGGCAGGTACTTCATGAACTCACCCATAATACCCTGCCAAAATGCCAAAGGAATAAAAGCGGCTACTGTAGTAGCTGTGGAAGTAATAATTGGCCAGGCTACCTCGCCCACACCTTCTTTTGCAGCTACAATCGGAGACTTTCCTTCCTGCATTAATCGATAGATATTTTCAACTACCACAATACCATTATCCACCAACATCCCCAATGCCAGGATCATGGAGAACAATACCATCATGTTTAAGGTCACCCCAAAAGCATTCAATATCATAAATGAAATGAACATGGAAAGTGGAATGGCAATCCCCACAAATAACGCATTCCTAAAACCTAGGAAAAACATCAAAACTGTAATCACCAAGATCACCCCCGAAATGATACTGTTTTCCAAATTGGAAACCATACTTCGGGTAAACTTGGATTGGTCATTGGTAATGCTGACTTTCAAATCCGAAGGAAAACGATTGGCCTTGGCCTCTTCTATTATCTCCTTGATCTTATCACTGGCATCCAAAAGGTTTTCCCCGCCTCTTTTCACCACATTGATGGTTACTACCGGAAGTTTTGATGCCCTGGCATAGCTCTCCCTCTCTTTATAGGTATCACGGATCGTTGCCACATCCTTGAGGTACACGATATCACCACCTTCACTTTTGACGATGATATTATTCAATTCCATAGGATCCTCAAACTCACCGGTGATCCTTAATGCCCTTCTAAAGTCTCCACTTAGGATATTCCCCCCAGAAATGGTTACATTTTCGGATGAAATCGCATCCGAAATATCACTAAAACTCACCTTCATGGCCTCCATTTTATAGAGGTCAGCATCTACCCTGATTTCTCGCTCAATGGTACCTGTCAAATCCGCCTTGGAAATTTCTGGTAAACCCTCGATTTCATCTTCAAGATATTCTCCATATTTTTTGAGCTCTTCCTGGGAATAATTCCCGGAAAGGTTCACAAACATGATCGGCATCTCAGAAAAATCCATCTCAAAAATATTAGGATCTTGGTCCAGGTCGGATGGCAATTCACTCTTAGACTTGTCTACCGCATCCTTCACATCCTGAAGGGCCCTGGAAATATCCACATTGGGATTAAACTCAATGATAATGGTCGAATAATCCTGAATAGAGGTGGAATTGATCTTCTTAACATCCTTCAGGGACTTTAACTCCTTTTCTATAGGCCTCGTGATCAAGTTCTCCATATCCACCGGGGAGTTCCCTGGATAACTGGTCCCCACATATACAGTAGGGATAACTATCTCAGGATAACTTTCCTTAGGCATGGTCGTATAGGCATTTAAGCCCATAAACGTAATGATCAGGGCAAGTATGATCACACTGGTCTTATTGTCCACCGAGAGGGAAGACAGACCAAATTCCCTGGTTACCTTCTTTTTACTTCCTTGTTGATCTGACATAATTATTCTTCAACAATTTCCAATTTAGAACCTACTGACACTTCTCTGAAGCCTTTGTCTACCAAAGCTTCTCCACCTGAAAGTCCTTCTTTTACCTCTGTCTTCTTCCCAAAGGACTTACCTTTATCAATGTACTTTTTGTCCGCCTCTCCTTGGTTGACCACATAAACAAATTCTCCTCTATTGTCCCGTTGAATGAGATTGGTAGGGATGGTCACTGCGGATTTACTTTCATAATCCTTGATTTTAAGTACAGCTACCATATTTGGCTTTACATGATCCGCCTTTGGAAGACTGACTTCTACTTTAAAAGTCCTGTTGTTAGGATTAATAATGGCACCTATTGCTGTCACCCTACTCTTGAATTCTTTGTCTAAGGATGGAAAATAAACATTTACTGAATCTCCCTTATCCATCACGCCAACGTAAGCTTCCGAAATTTCACCTTCTATATATAGGTCACTTTCCCCCACAAAGTTGATCAACGGCATCCCCGGCTGAACCAATTCTCCCAAACGAACCATCAAAGACTCTACCGTCCCAGAATAAGGCGCTGTAATGGTTGCTTTGCCCTTTTGGGTCTTAAGGGAATTCAGGTTTTTCTCCAATGTCTCCTTCCTGTTTTTACTCTCCAGAAACTGTACTTCAGTGCCTATTTCTTTATCCCAAAGACGTTTTTGCTTTTCATATAGAATAGTGGCCAGCTCGAGCTGCTTTTCAAGTTCTGCAATGCTGTTCTCTATGGACTCATCGTCCACCGTCATCAACACCTCTCCCTTACCAACTCTCATCCCCTCGGTAACGGGAATTTCCTGAATTCTTCCGGACACCTCTGCACTGATATTGACATTTTTCTTGGAAAGAACTGATCCAGTTACCTCAACAAAGTGTTCAAAATCTTCATTTTGAGAGCTGGTAGTCGTTACCAAAATGGATTTTCTATTACTTTTTGCAAATGCGGTATCCTCCTCAGCTATTTCTTGCTCAAGGTTTTTAATCCTTCCCTTGATGTCCTGGTATTCCGTCTTAAGTTCGGCAAGATGTGCTTTCTTCTCAGCAAGGTCCATCTCCTGTTCGCCACAGGAAAAAGCTAGTATAGTCAGTGCTGACAGTAATAATTTGGAAAAGGTCTTCATATCTTTATTTAGGTAATAGTATTTTTTTATCTTAAAATTCCCAGTGCTTTTTCAAGGTCAACCTTAGAGATCAAAGCGTCGTACAAAGCACTGTAATAATTGATTTCTGCCTCTACAAGGTCTGAATCAGCTTCCACGACTTCAAGGTTAGACCCCACTCCTTCGGCATACTTGATCCGGCTGATGTTATACACTTCACTGGCTAGCTCCATGTTTTCTCTTTGAACATCCAGTGTTTTCAGGTTGTTCTTCAGATTGGTCCTTGCTTGGAAGCGCTCCACATCGATATTGTCATCAAGCATATCGATCTGGTTTTCGATCTGCTGCAACTGGATACGGTTCTGTTGTATCCGCTTGGCCTTGGCCAAACCATCAAAAATCGGCACATTCAGGGTAAGTCCCACAAATGCCCCTGTAAACCAGTTTTCATTATCCCAAAGGGTATTGAACTGCTGCCCTGCACCGTTTCTCTGGTAGGTAAAGTTGGCATTGAGGCTCGGCAAATACTGCACAGTATTGTTCTTAAGGTCCAGTTTCACCAATTCCCAATTGGTCTTCAGCTGGTCCATTTCCACTCTTCTGTACCCTGGATTGTCCAATAAATCCTGAATTTGTTGGGGCTGGTTCAAATCCCTCAGACTTTCCGTTATCTCGATTTCATGCTCGATGGGCAGTCCCATCTGCACCTTCAGCAACTGCTTGCTGATCTCAGTGGCCGCATTGATCTTATCCAGCTCCGCACTGATATTGTTATACTGGACTTTTACACGGGAAACTTCAATCTTTTCAGCAAAGCCTTCTTCATACAAAGCCGTAGTTTCCTGCAATAAGGTGTCGATTCTTGCCAAGTTAGCTTCAGCAAGATGCTGACGCTCCTTATTGACCAATACGGTAAAAAAGGCCTTTTTCACATGCTCGATCACATCATTTTCTGTTTTTTCCTTATCAAATTCACTGAGCTGCCTATAAGTACGGGCGGCCTTGAGCCCCACAAAATAAGAACCGTCAAAGATCATTTGATTGACCGCTACAGATAGCCCACTTTGATAGTTAACACCCAAGGTAATCGGCAATACATCTGAGGGGTTGTCAGGATCAGCAAAAGGGCCTTCGTTCGGAACAAACATGGTTGGAACCGCAATGTTCTTGGTAAAATCAAAACTACCATTGACCTGTGGCAATCCCTGAGCCACCTGCTCTCCTACCGAAGCTTTTGAAGCAAAAGTCTCCAGTAAAGCATTCTTGGCATCGGGGTTGTTTTCCAAAGCGTAATGAACGCTTTCTTCTAAAGTAAACTCCAATACTTCCTGGGCGGATACCCTACCTGCCAAAAGACAGAAGAGCAAGACACCAAAAAGGGAGATTCTGGTTGTTAAACGCATGAATTAATCCTGATTATTGATTTTATAAAATAGTTCTCGTCCTTTATCGGTAAGTAGGCCATGAATAAAATGGTCCATTACCGTCATTTGTATGTCTAAAATATTATATTCCGAAGAAGAAAATCTGCCGGGATCAAAAATGCCGGAAATTTGATCCATCCTGATCATCGCCAGTATATCGGCATTGATCTCACTTCTAAAATATCCCTTTGCCTTTCCACTATTGATCACCTCTGTGATGGTTTTTACTGCGCAGTTGTTCCTAAAATCCTGCAGCAACTTCCAAGACTCAGGGTAATACCGCTGTATTTCACTAAAAACCAAAGGATTGATCTTGGCAAATCTTGACCTAATATACTTGGAAATAAGTACGAAATGCTCTATCGGACAACTTACCTCTTTATGCAGGGTCTCAAAAAAAACCTGATCCTTGTCCAAACTACTTTTAAAGGATTCATATACCAAGCGGCCTTTATCATCAAATTCCTGGTAAATGGTCTTTTTGGATACGCCTGCTGCTCTGGCTATATCGTCCATGGTAACATACCTTACCCCCAATTGGATAAACTGTTCGTTCGCTACATCAATTATTTTCTCCCTAGTCCCCAAATCTAACTGGCTTTTATCATTCTCATGCAAAACTCCGGAAACTTTAAGGATTTTCAAAGTTTCCAGAGTTTTATTTTCATGAACATGATTCTCTTTAGCAAAAACCCTACTTCAATTGCTGTTCACTGATTTACAAAGAGATAAGGCATAAACTAAATTTAAACTGTATTGCCACCGAACAGCACCTGTCCAAAAACGATCAAGTAATTACTAAGAAAATTCATTCTCCTAGACCAAAAGCTCCTATTCCTTAAATAGTATGGCAAAATTATAAAACCAAGAGACCAAAATATAATTATTGAATGTTATTTTTTGATATTATATAACTAAACACATATTAATTGATTTATTTAAACATAAAAAAAAACGAGGTATAGGGATAATAAAATTAGCAGTTATTAGCTGCCTAAAAGCAGCATGCTTCACTTTGCATCCTTTCTGCAAGTTAAATTGATGAATCAACCTAGACATTACTTGTTCCTATTTTAATCCCTAACAGCTCATTATTTCACAAGGCATAAAAAAACCATTCCCAAATAAAATTTAATTTATTCTTTTCATGCATTTGTGTACCTTTGCTCCTTAATTTATGGTCATCCAATAAACACGGACATGATTCTCTTTTTCCAATCCCCACAAAAGAATACCATCTACGCTTTAGAAGCCAACCAACCTGTTGCACCTGCTGATCTTGAAAAGCTCTCCTGGCTATTTGGAGAAGCCCATCAGCTACATCAGGAAAAAGTGGAAGGCAAATACGCAGGCCCCAGAAAAGAAATGATAACCCCTTGGTCTACCAATGCGGTGGAAATCACAGCCAATATGGGCATTCAGGGTATCATAAGAATTGAAGAATTCACACTTCAAGGGGAAAATAGCAGCATAGACCCTATGCTACAGGCAAGCTATAATGGCCTCGACCAACATATTTTCACCATTGACCTTCAACCTCAGAAAGTGATCTCCATCACTGATATCAAAGCCTATAATGAGAAAGAAGGGTTGGCATTAAGTGATGAAGAAATTGAGTATTTGGAAGGGGTAAGCAATAGCTTGAACAGACCTTTAACAGACAGTGAGGTATTTGGTTTCAGCCAGGTAAACTCAGAACACTGTAGACATAAAATCTTCAACGGTACCTTTATTATAGATGGAGAGGAAAAAGAAAACACCCTTTTCCAATTGATCAAAAAGACCTCCGTTAAGCATCCCAATAAAATTGTTTCGGCCTATAAGGACAATGTGGCTTTTGTCAAAGGACCAAAAGCCCAGCAGTTTGCGCCTAAATCACAGGACAAGGCTGATTTCTTTCAGCCTGAAACCATAGATACGGTGCTTTCCCTAAAAGCAGAAACGCACAATTTCCCAACTACTGTGGAGCCTTTCAATGGCGCAGCCACTGGTTCTGGTGGAGAAATCAGGGATAGACTGGCAGGTGGTACTGCCTCCATCCCATTGGCAGGAACTGCCGTATATATGACTTCTTATTCCAGAAGTGAAGCTGGAAGAAGCTGGGAAAAAGACCTTAAAGAAAGAAATTGGTTATACCAAACACCAATGGATATCCTGATCAAAGCTTCCAATGGAGCCAGTGATTTTGGAAACAAATTTGGACAACCTTTGATCTCTGGTAGTGTCCTTACCTTCGAACATGAGGAATCGGGTAAACAATATGGCTTTGACAAGGTGATCATGTTGGCGGGTGGCATTGGATTTACCAGAGAGAATTACAGCCTTAAAAACACCCCGGTAAAAGGCAATAAAGTAGTCATCATGGGTGGTGACAACTACCGCATCGGAATGGGGGGTAGTGCCGTTTCTTCAGTTAATACCGGAGAATTCAGCAATTCCATCGAATTGAATGCCATCCAGCGTTCTAACCCAGAAATGCAAAAAAGGGTAGCCAATGTCATCCGTGCCATGGCAGAAAATGACCATAACCCTATTATCTCCATACATGACCATGGAGCTGGTGGTCACCTTAACTGTCTTTCTGAATTGGTAGAAGAAACTGGGGGAACCATTGATATAGACAAATTACCAGTCGGTGATCCTACCCTATCTGCCAAGGAAATCATTGGAAATGAATCCCAGGAAAGAATGGGCTTGGTGATTGGCGAAAAGGATGTAGATACCTTACAAAAAATCTCAGAACGTGAACGCGCTCCATTCTATGTGGTTGGTGAGACTACAGGAGACATGCACTTCAAGTTCGAAAATATGAAAACTGGTGAGAAGCCTGTGGACTGGAACCTTTCCCATATGTTTGGCAGCTCACCAAAGACCATTCTTACTGATAAGAAAAGCCAAAGCAATTTCTCTGAGCCGGTTTATCAAAATACCGATCTTGGAAAATACATCAAAGAAGTACTCCAATTGGAAGCGGTTGCTTGTAAAGATTGGTTAACCAATAAAGTAGACCGATCTGTAACAGGCCGAGTGGCTACCCAGCAAACTACGGGTGAAATCCAGGTTCCATTGAACAACGTGGCTGTCATGGCCATGGATTATACAGGTACCAAAGGTATCGCCACTTCCATAGGTCATGCACCCGTAGCAGCTTTGGCCAACCCTGAAGCCGGTTCCAAATTGGCCATTGCTGAGGCATTGACCAATTTGATCTGGGCGCCAATCGAGGATGGATTGAGTGGCGTTTCCTTAAGTGCCAACTGGATGTGGCCAGCCAAAAATGAAGGAGAAAACGATCGTCTTTATAGAGCAGTAGAAGCAGTAAGTGATTTTGCCATCGACTTGGGCATTAACATCCCAACTGGTAAAGATTCACTTTCCATGACCCAGAAATATCCTGATGGAAAGACGGTATATTCTCCAGGTACTGTAATCATTTCCAGTGTTGGAGAATGTTCTGATATCCGTAAAACGGTTACCCCAGATTTAAAACCAGTAGAGGGCAGTAAATTGATCTATATTGACTTCTCCAAAGACAACGCTCAACTAGGCGGTAGTAGCTTTGCTCAGGTAGTTAATAAAGTGGGCAATACTCCTCCTACTGTAAAAGACAGCGCCTATTTTGCCAAAGCCTTTGCTGCTGTTCAGCAATTGATCGAAAATGGCGATATCCTGGCAGGACATGACATCTCTTCAGGTGGTTTGATTACTGTGCTATTGGAAATGACTTTCCCTACTACAAAGTGTGGATTGAAAGTTCAACCCAACCAATTGGATGAAAAAGACTTGGTAAAAGCATTGTTCAGTGAAAACCCTGGTGTAGTCCTTCAAGTTAAAGATCATGCTAAAGTAGCGGAACAACTTGAGGCTGCAAGAATCAGTTATAAGGATATTGCCACTGTTAGTCTTGACGGAAAAGTTGAGCTGGAAGGCATTGACCTTAGCTTGGATGTAGCTGAACACAGAGATACTTGGTTCAAATCTTCCTTCTTATTAGACCAAAAACAAAGTGGGGCCAAACTGGCCAAAGACCGCTTTGATAATTATAAAAACCAAGCCTTATCCTTCTCTTTTGCTAAAGATTGGGAAGGCTCATTTGACGCCTTTAAACTTAATCCTTACAGAAAAGGATCTACAGGTATCAAGGCTGCCATTATCCGTGAAAAAGGAGTAAATGGAGACCGTGAAATGGCTTACTCTTTATGGTTGGCCGGGTTTGATGTCAAAGATATCCATATGACGGATTTGATTTCCGGCAGGGAAAACCTAGAAGATGTCAATATGATCGTCTTTGTAGGTGGATTCTCTAACTCTGATGTTCTTGGTTCAGCTAAAGGCTGGGCTGGTGCTTTCCTTTATAATGAAAAGGCCAAGACGGCATTGGATAACTTCTATGCACGTCCTGACACCCTAAGCTTAGGCGTTTGCAATGGCTGTCAGCTAATGGTGGAACTGGGACTGATCAACCGCCAGCATGATGTGAAGCCTAAGATGCTGCACAATGAAAGCCATAAATTTGAATCTTCCTTTGTGAACGTGGATATCCCAGAAAACAACACCGTCATGTTTGGTTCTCTTGCTGGACAAAGACTGGGCGTATGGGTAGCTCACGGAGAAGGCAAGTTCTCCCTACCTAAGGAAAAAGAAGCCTATAATATTGGCATGACCTATAGTTATGAAGCCTATCCAGGCAATCCAAATGGCTCTGACTATGCAGTAGCAGGTTTGGCTTCTCAGGACGGTAGACATTTGGCTATTATGCCGCACATCGAGCGTGCCCTATTCCCATGGAATTGGCCGAGCTATCCAGCTGGAAGAAAAGAGGAAGAAATCAGCCCATGGGTTGAGGCATTTGTCAATGCCAAAAACTGGGTTGCCTCTCATCAGTAAGCATAAAGACCATGTAAGTCCCTTGAAAGTTTTTATACTGAAATCAAGGGACTTACAAAAAAGTCTTCAAAAAAGTTTTAAAGGGGGTTTGCATTAAAGAAAAAAGCCCCTACATTTGTACCACAATTAAGGCAAACGAGGCTTTAAACACACAAATTACTGACCCATGGTGTAACTGGCAACACGTCTGATTTTGGTTCAGAAGAGTCTAGGTTCGAGCCCTAGTGGGTCAACAACTCGGTCCAAAGTTGAATTTTTCGACTTTGGACTTATTTTTTTACAGGCTATCATACTGTTAATCTGATAGATAGCCCGAAAGAATTCATTCACCCGAGCGGTTCGATGTTGCTTACCGTCAAAGACGATATTTTCGGGGAAGATCGAACCAATTATCTTTCTTTTAATTCCCAAATCAGCAGTATCAAAAAATAAATCAAGCCTCTCTGCCATTTCAAGGGCCTTTTTGACTTTCTCTGGAATATCTTGGGTAATGATTGATTCGATTTTTGTCCCTTTGGCTTCCAATCGTTCTATTTCCTCTTCACACCTTCTTTTTACCACTCGATAATCCTCAATATCCAGTTTTTCATCAATGTACAAATCCCTGGTTTTGGAAATCTTTTGTTCCAGTTTTTCTATGGCTGATTTCAGCTTCCTTTTTTCGCTCAGGTCAATTTTATTTTCGCTTAAAAAAGCTTGATTAAAGACCATTTCGAATAAGTCTATCATACCCTTTTTGGGCTTGTATTTCGATAGGAATTTTCTGAAAGAGGTATTTACATCCTTGGCCTTAAACCTCACACCACATTTTGATGTACAGTGGTAATAATGATAATATTGATTCCTACCTTTTGAAGCACTTGCAGTAAGGTTCCTGCTGCATTTAGGACATTTTAAGAAACCTCTTAAAGGAATCTCTTCTGGACTTACAATTTCAGTCCTTCGTTTTCTCTTTTTCAACTGTAACGCATCCTGCACCCTATAAAACAGATCCTCTGAAATCAAGGCTTGATGTTGAGCTTTTACAAAATGTCCCTTTTCACCATTAAATTCAGGGACATAAAGCTTCCCACAATAGAACGGATTTCTAACAATCCTCCAAAACTTATTTTTTGGCAGTTTAGCCCCTCTTCTTCTGGCATGCAAAAGCACCTGTTCTGAGGAGTAATTAGCAGCTGCAAGGTTTTCGAAAATCCATTTTACATGAGCTGCCTCTTCCTCCTCAATCTCTATAATAGGACGTTTAAAACTATCCCTAGCATTTCTATATCCAAAGGGTGCCATCCAAAGCCATCTACCTTCCTTTAATCCTCTCCGCATACCATGAAATATATTCAATGCCCTACGATCATTCTCTACTTCGGGTGCTGCCAGATAAAAGGCCAACATCATTTTATTTTCAGGGATTGACAAGTCCAAGGGTTGTTCGATGGCTTGTGGCTCTACCCCCAGCTTTCGGAGGGTATTGATCATCATATAGGCATCTCCGGCATTTCGACTAAAGCGATCCCATTTGGTAAATAGCACGAGGTTACTCTTATTCCCTTTCTCTTTAAGTTGCCCAAGAAGTCTAGACCATTCTGGACGATAAAATGTTTTAGCAGAAAAATCTTCATATATCACCCGGTTGACGGTAATTCCATGATTATTACAATACCGAACCAACACCTCTTCCTGGTTCCGCTGTGAGTAACCTTTGTCTGCTTGTTCGTCTGTACTCACCCTTACATACAAATCAGCCGTTTCCATCATATTATTTTATTTATTCCATTTCCTTCCGCAATACTGCCTTGACAATACCAATTGCCAACTCTTCCATAAAATGGAGCAGGCTACTTGCTTCTGATGAGGAAATGGTGTGTCCATGTTTCTCCAATATTTTTTGTGCTAGCTCTGGTGTTAATTCTTGCATAAAATGGATATGGTTTGGTAAACCCTATAAAGTCCATTATCTGCCTGGAAATTATTCACCAGTTAAACCCCAGTAAGGTCAAATATTTTCACTCCTTTAAATAATCAAAAAGGCATGAATACAAGATGGTTCGGCAAAAAGTACATCATCTTGATCAGGATAAAACTAAAAAATTACCAGCAATAAAAAAAGGGCCTTACAGCCCTCCATCATCTGAGAATGAATAATAACTTTCAGAGGTCACAATAATATGATCAATTACTGGCAGTTCCATCAATACTCCCAATTCAACTATCTTTTTGGTAAGTATCCTATCTGCCCTACTAGGCATACGATTTCCCGAGGGATGATTATGGCTTAAGATGATTGCTGAACTATTGGTCTTTAAAGCACTGGCAAAAATCAACTTGGGATCAGCCACAGTTCCAGATATACCCCCAGTAGATATATTTACGATTCCGAGAACCTTATTGGCCCGGTTCAACAACATCACTTTAAACTGCTCTATAAATCGCAGTTTGGATTGATCCCAATTCCCAATTAACAGTTCATATGCTTCCTTGGATGAAGTGATTTTTGGCAAATTTGACAATTTGATTTTTGGCTGATAGCTCAAAATTATTTCCGATACTTGGTTTGACACGAGATTTCTGTTCTTGATATCCATAACATTTCGATTTAATGGTTAGAAATTAATTATGGTACGTAATACAGCTTGAGGGCAATCAAGGCCAAGTGGCAACGGAATAAATGAGGGCTATGTGGGCAGGAAAGTGTTTATGCCGGACACTCTTGGCCGCTTCAGCAGCCCGAAAGCTAAATTGTGACATGATTAATAAGAATCATTGATAAAAGCGCTTAGCCATAATGAAGGGTCTAATTTATTAATATGATTATCCGCAATCATGCCAGTAGGGATAAATAGCAGCAATGATGAGCCTGTCAAATAGTTTTTGACCGAAATATCTTCTGTTGAGCTTATAACAGAACTCGTCAAGATAGTTTTGCATCATTCTTTCACTTATCATATGGTATGTCTGCAGGTGTTTCTTTAAGTTACTTATAGCAATGTGTACCCATTTGAGGTTGAAGTGCCCCTTTTCGGTTCCCGATATCTCCTTGACATGCACATCTATACAATCACTCAGGTCTGAGAAGGTGGTGCTCATATCTGTTTGAAGCACGGAGTTTGGATCAATAAATTCCCTGACCAAATTCTGAGCAGTTTTCGCCTCCAGGTTCTTTATCTTCTTCATCTTAAAATATCTACAGCTCTTGTCGGACTTGCCCGTTTCAAGGTCTTCCAAAACCGTTGATTCGGCCATTACCGCCACAATCGACCGTTTTTGGCTGCCCCTGCCTCGTTTGAGCTTGTTCGGGCTTTTGGTGACTTGGCCCACAAAAGCCTCGTCATACTCGACCATATCTTCAAGCCTGTAGATATCATCGCGTTTCCCCATGACCTTGCGGAGCTTATGGTACATTCTGAAAACAGGTTCATATCGCTTCATGCCCAGCTGCCTTTGCAGTTCCGATGCACTGAATCCCTTCTTGGTAGCTGTAATGAAGGTCATGGCCAACAACCATGTCCTGATCGGAAGGTTACTGTTTTCCATAACCGTACCACTTTTGATACTTGTTCGGAAGCTGCAGGAAGAGCATTGAAAGGACTTTTTGTTGGCCAACCAATAATGCTTGGTACAGTCGCACCTTTTACAGACAATACCAGCTTGGCCCCTTTTCTGCCTGATAAACTCGACACAGGAAGATTCGTCAGGAAACCGATTGATGAAGTTGATGATATTCATGGTCAGAACCGTTTGTTTTGACCTAATTTATAGATAGTAATAACTCTATTGAAGCAATGGACACCAACTGTCAATGTTATTTTATTTGGCTACTGGTGCAATTGCGGATATACATATTTATTAATTTCAAAAACACATCTTTAACAAAAATAATGGCCTCACCGATTTATATTTTGGGTCAGTAAAATGGATTTGTGAAAGTTTTATACATTAAAGATCTATAGCGAAGGGCCTAATCTTAACCTATCCATAAAGTACAACGGTTTCTTAGAATTCAGCCAAAAGTAAACGTATAGTATACTAGGGGTATACTAGGCATGGGAGCATCCATAGGGGGACGAGCGTAAAGAAAACAGTCAGTGACTGTTTTTAGCGAGTAGCCAGCTTGCAGGGCAGCCCCAGCCCTTTTCCCCTCTAAAACCACCAAAAAAAATTAAGACCTTCCCATAACGTCCAAAGTTAGTTAATAGTTTATCTGTTCATCCCTGCCTGACCACTTGCATTCAGATTTTGTTAACTGTAATTTTTAGAAATTAATCCCAAATAAATGGTCGCTCTACCCCCATTCCTCTCAGGTACGAAATAAATTGCCCTGCGTGGACAGATTCATGATAACCTATTCGTAATAAATATTGTCCGAGTGGTTTCAATTCCCCATTACCAGGATGAATAATAGTGTTTTCAATAAGCTCTCTGTCTGAAAACTTCTGTACACTATTTAGAAATATTTCTCGATATGGTTTAGCAAATTCAAGTTCATCCTCAACACTCTGAAAGGGTCTATTCTTCCATGGAGTGCTGTAAGTTGACATATCACCATTATTAATGATAATATTCCAACCGTAGTCAGCCTCTAGGACGTGCCTAACCATTTCAATAGCAGTTGTTGCATTTTCATCAGGTTTCCAATTATAATGGCTTTTGGGGAGTCCCTGCCAGAGTGCTATGCTTCTGCGCCTTATTTCTTTAAAATTTAAAATAATTAATTCAGTTTGAGTCATTATCATAATATCGAAAAGTGTATTTTATTTTTTCTTAAACTTGATTATTACTCGCTTCAGTTAGACCTTATACTTCATTTACACCTTGACTTGACACTGGGGATCTCCACTAGGCATGGGAGCATCCATAGGAGAACCCCTACCCTTTCCCCCCTCCCAAAGCCACAATATAAAACCCAAACAATCCCTAGACGTTCCCTCTATGTCTCCTCTTTACTACTATCCGATCCCTGAAGAAACGAAATACTCATCGAAATCCCATTAATTGGCCTTTGGAGCATTCGGTTTTGTGACAGTTGATGGGGGCGTTAAAAAAATGAGTTAGCTCGCGAAGTGGACGAGCGAGATCTACTCATTTTTAGCCAAAATCAAGTGGCACAAAATTAAATTGAGGCAATTGAATTGTTATCGGTAACCAAATTTCCTCAATTTGAAGAAGGCTCCACGGGCCTAGATTCCTGCCTGCAGCAGGCAGGTTTGGTTCTTTTCATCAATGGAAATGCAAGGCATTCATGAAGACCGTTAAAACTATACTATCCCTGAATAAAAGAACATAAGATAACCACCAAATAAAATTTGGACGTTCCCTAGACGTTCCCACGACGTCTCCTCGTTGTTCCCTCTATGTCTCCTCTTTACTATTACTTAGTAGTTCCCTTGTAGACACCTAGGGGATGTCTTGGGGATACCTTGCCTTCAGGTAAATTAATTCTTGGAAATATTATATATACCAACACCCTAGCGACAGCTATAAAATCCGGAAACGGGAATTACAAATTCCCAGCATAGTAGGCTGAATAGGCATACCTCACACAATTGGGGGACATCTATCTTAATTTAGAAACCTTCTTTCCCATTTTTAATAGACGAAGCTACTTATGAATTCAAATTGTTTAAGAATTTTATATCCTGTAAAACCTGCCAATTATACCATTTAGAAGTCCCAAAGATTGTGACTGCCCAAAACAATGCCATACAAACCACATAAAGAATCAGATTATCTATATATTTTTTTGCTTTTATACCAAAACGATCAATTTTATTATTCAATACAATCCTTTCCTCCTTTAGTAAACTTTGTTCTTCTAAAGGAGGGCTTTGAAGATCCCTAAAAGTCAATAAAGCTTCCTTTTCCTTTAACTGATATAATTCGTTAAATAAATGATTGTTATAATTATAAAATACACAGGTAGCACTAATTACGAGGAAAAAACCAGCAATTGAAAAAAACTTGTACAGATTATCCGTAGGAATAGAAATACTAGGTTTAATCATAATAGTTTAATTTAAAGTATAAGACGTTAGATTTTTTTTGTGCTTATTTCTTTCAAAAATTCAGTGTTTTATCTCCCTCCCCAGCCACACACCATATTTCTTCCACTGTTCGTAGAAAACAATCCACTCCGTAATCCATGGAATCATTTTATATAATGGAATCCTCTCTGTTAAGGGCTGATCAATTTTTGGGTGGTATAAGCAAAGGGAGTGATCAGGGTACAAATGTATGTTTCGATGATACTTAATTGAATCATCGAGAATATATACACGATCATACCTATGATCATGAAAAGGCGAGTAAAATATTATAACTGTATAGCTTTTCCCTTTTAATCTCAATACACCTTTGCCATGTAAAACCTTTTTTGAAGTGTTAATCTTTAAAGGGATCCAATCAAAGTGCTCCTCAACCAACGACTTTTGGACACTAAGAAATACATCCCAATGATATTGATTTACTTTTCTAATAATCTCCTCCATAGCTGTGATGAGCTTCATTTTTAACGCCTTCCCTCCTGTTAATATTCCCTTTGGAATTCGTGTAGGCGATTCCACTTGTGATTAAACTACTTGATTTTATTAGGGGGTCATTAGTTGATTGGGAAAAATACAAATGCTGTTCATTCAGCGATTTTTTATATATACCCTCTCCAAATAATTCGATGTATTCTTTATTACTGTACTTAAATGTTTCTTTAAGACTTTGCCATTTCTTTTGAAAAGCAGATATAAAATCAAAAAAGCTTTGATAATGCTGTTCGCTCCAGGAATCAGTAAAGTCTTCCTCACCATTTACAGGATTCAACACTTTAAACCTATATCCAAACCTTATCGCATCCTGATATTCATTGCTAATCCTGGCAACAATTTGATCAATTGACTCATATATGGAAGTTTCTCCTTGATAGAAATGGGCGGCCAGAGTTGTTATGACGATACTAGAAACCCTATAATCTCTTTTTTCATAATAGATATCCCGGTACCTTTTGATGAGCTGCACAGCTCTTTGAAGCGGTGTTTTTGAATAAAGCTCTTCAGGTAATGGCTCAGCCTCCACCTGGGAAAGCAAGACTTGGGAGTGTCTTTTAAGCAAAGTCTCCCCTACAGTGTTAGAGATTCTTAGGAACCATTTAGCAAATCCTTTTGGGTTACCTGAAGACCATGCCTTTAAGGCTTTTTCTGGAATTTTAATCTTTTCCTTTTCAAAGAAATCTGGCATACATGCAGGAAGAATATCCATATGAAAATCCCCCTTGTAATTTAATCGTACACATCTGGTTTTCTTTTCCATTATATCCTTGTAGTAATCATCCTTTTCCAGAGCCTTTACCAATGCTGAATATATTTCCTCTGGGGAATGATTGAAATAAGGGTCATAAATGTGTAATACTGCATCTAGGTCAAAATCTTCGTTATTAATAGGCTTCACGGTAGTTTCGATTCTCGTTGAACCCTGAGCATATATTTCTATCTCAAGACCTTCAAAGAAGTCTTCATCATTTTTTAGTAGTTCTGAAACAGCATTGTATGCTGATTTCATTCTTTCCAACCTGGTTTTATTCAATTGCAATTCTTGGGCAATTCTCGCAAGCAATTCTTCTCGTTGTAAGATGTAGTCACTAAATATATCTTTCATGATCAAAAGGTTTGGTTAATTAATAGTTTTGAATGGTGTCCGATTCGGGCAACCTGCCTGTTACCTTCCATAAGGCGGAGCTGCTGTATATCGTCACAACTGACAATGGCAAAACCATTTCCTAATTTGGTTCCCTGTTTATCTAGTTCCACAAGTGCTCGCCTTTGTTCTTCATTAGGCTTTAGCTCAAACACATCATAGGTTAATATCTCAAAACAAGTGAAGTAATCACTCCAGACCAGGTTTTTCGAAAATCTCCTAATATGCTTTTGATCAAAATAATTGAAGACATCTGAATCAAGAATTCCTGTATCTATTAACTCTTCTTTGAACTCTCTTCGTGGTTCTGTCTCTCTTTCTTGTTTGCTATCAAACCAGTTCAACACCTCTATTACATATCTTCCTTTCACCATAAACCGCAAATCCTTGCTACTTTTATCATCCACATCCAGTCCATTTCTTGAATTATCTGGTCGATACCCCCATTTATTGAAGAGACTGTCATCTCCGAAGCGCTTATAAGCTCCTCCCACAGGTTGTAATTGGTCAGGTATTCTTCTGTTAAGGACCAACAAATACTTATTTGTTCCAGGTATCTGTATCTTATATATTCCGCTCATCGAAAAGCGGATATCCATATCCTTATATTTTGTGAATCTGGTCTTGAAAAACAAGCCTAAATGTTCACGATTCTCCCAGGCAATAGATGCGCCCTTAGTAATGATTGGTTTTGCGAGTGACAATAATCCTGTATATACTCCCATTATTTCACGCTCTATTTAACCCAAAAATGATTACAAAAAACAACAGGAATATACCCATGGCTGTTACTTGCTGACTTTTCTTAGCCGATCCCCTTGCCACATTTACAAAATGCTCACAGTTAAAATCAGTGAGGTGGTACTCCATACCTATCATGGATATTCCTTTTTGGACCACTTGGCGCCTACTCCAATAATCACCTGCGAACCTATCCACCCTATTCAATTCCCTACCATTTAGAAAGGACTCCAAAGCCAACATGGTCACTCCTCTGTCTGGGTGGTTATCAATCACCTTTCCATTACCTATATAGAGCCCATAATGATCTATAAGCCCAAAGGCACTTTTATTCCTTATGAGTACATCTCCGGCCTCCAAGGAATTCCGATTTTCCAATTTCAATTTTTTCAATTCCATAACTATTTCTCTTTACGAACTCCTTTAAATGGTGTACCATCCTTTTTGCCATCCATAAACCTTCCGGTACTACTGTCCCTTTTGGTCCACTGACCAGTTTTAGGATTAAGGGTCTGAGACCTCCCTCTCACCTGTCCTTTTCTTGCATTGTCGCCATAAGGCTTGTTTTTTGCCATTTGATAAAATTTTAGTTTAACAATTAGTTTATTACATTTGGCAATCTATTTTTATTACCAGCTGCGTTTCCTTTAGTACGCAAATGGGTTCCCAACGCTTTTGCGTATAGTTTATGAATGATTGGAAGAAATATGAGAATATGGCAACCAGGGAGCTGATTGATATTTTTCAAGATCCTTGTCATATTAATCGAGAAGAAGCATTTTATGTGCTGGTCTACAGATTCAGACAGGATTTGCTTAATTTTTGTGAAATTAGATGCAAAAACTTTGGCCAGTCATTTGAAGTTGCGGAGGAGCTCGTTCATAGTGTTTTCGAGTCATATGCCAAAAAGCCAGGTTTCAATATTGAAAATTCAAAAGGAAAAAATGATGATGATTCATTCCTTATTTATCTAATTGGAATTGCAAAAAACCGGCTAGTAGATATTTATCGTATTCAAAAAAAGAAACAAGATGGAAAATGGTCAGATGGTTCTGAATCTCTGATCACTAAATTGCCTGAATTACCTTACACTGCATCACCAGAAAGTAAGATGATCTACAAAATAATAAGCTCATTACCTTATAGTCATAGAGTGATATACCTTACATATATCGCATATGAGAATGCCGGTTGCAATCTTCCAAGAAAACTACTTAAGGAATTACGCGACCACCTAAACATCGAGCAATCCACAATAAGAGGATATAAAAAGGAAGCGATGGATAAAATTAATATTGCGAAAGAAGCCTTTAGAACTGCTGAATCAGAAAAAAATGAAATCGGATAACTTAAATTCATTCCTTAACAGTACTGGCTTTGGGTTCCCAGAATCTTCAGACGAGATTCAGGAGTTCCGTCATTTCTTTAAAGATTTTGAATTTAAAGCAAATGCTAATAAGATCGATCCATCCAAAATTTTGGAATCAACAAAAAAGCCAACAAAAAAAATAGATAAAACTGACTATCATAAAAGAACTGTATTAGCAGCTGAAATAGTTTATCAACTTCATCAAGAATGGTCTCTTGGGCATTTGAAATTGCATAAACTCATTTTTCTTTGCCAGAATTCTTTAGGAATGGCCATCCACACCAACTTTTTAAAGCAGGCCATGGGACCTTATGACCCTAAATTAATGAGATCTATAGACTCTCAGCTCAAGAAAAATCAATGGTTTGAATACCGAGGAGCATCTACTCAAAAATACTGGCCACTTACTAAAGCAGGTGCTCACAAGGAATGGTATGAGCGTTATTTTCATAACCAGTTAGAGCAGATAGATAAACTAATTTCAATTTTTAGAAATATGAAATCGGAAAAAGTGGAATTAGTAGCTACAATTTTCGCTTGCTGGCAGGAGGTATTAGAAGAAAACCAGACATTTAACATGGAACTGCTAACTAAAAAGTTCTATAAATGGTCGGAAGAAAAAAAGAAGTTTTCAGAATCAAATATAAAAGTGGCAATAGATTGGATGTACGAAAAAGGCATTTATCCTATATAAGTTTATCCAAAAATCGATATTAAGAATTTTAATGTCATATCAACAGGATTTACCCATTCCTAGTATAGTTATCGGCATACTATCCCAATCGGGGAATTATACCAATAACTACAACCTATTTCATTCTATTTTCAATTTCGCTATGATGTTTTCTAAGGCATTCTTTTGCTTTTCTGTTAGTTTCCCATTTCGCTCACAAGATGTTTTTAGTGATTGAATGAAATCAGTGTCAAACCAAGAGTTCTTTTGAGCCCACTTCAATACCATGTTTATGCGATTAAAATGAGAGTTTGCTTCGTAGCTAGTAAAATTTATAAGCTTTTCATTTATTCGCTTTTTAATTTCGAGTTGTTTCTGTGTAAGATTCCGTTTTCTAATTATATCTTGGTAAAAGGCATACTCAAACGAACTAAGTATTTTCTTGGAATTTAAATAATCCAAGACTTCTGCACTCATACTTTTTGACAAGTCTTCCTTAAGCCTTTTAATGGATACAAAAATTTTGTTTCCGTCATCAATTCCCGAAAATTTATTAATACAGCAATTTCCTACTTCAGTTACATTCTTGTTTGTTCCGTTTTTTATAACGCAAATATTCTTGATTGGATAATGACCACACAAACAAGTTTGTAGTTCGTCACTATGATAAGCATACTCAAAACTCCATTCGTGTTTTGCACTTTCCCAAAATTTGGAATTACTTAACTTTAAAATTTCTTCTGTCAGTTTGAAGTGCATTATTGTCCTTTAATATGAGCAATAACTTGTTTTATCTACCTAAAACCCAACCTTTTGTTTAAGCATAGGATACATGAGATCATTTTTTAAATTTCATATCCATCTATCCAATTAAGCTCTTAGCTTTTATTACTTGTAAAATATTTCACAGTGATCAAAAGATCGAATCCCTAAACTTAATGAATTCCCTAAAAACAAAAAACACCCCATCTAGGGTATTTTTTACCTACTTCAAAACACCTATCTTAATAAGTTCAAATATTCCCAATACTCATCTATTAATGAAAAAACACCTACTCCTACTCTACCTAACTTTATTTTTTGCATTAGCCCAGGCATATGGTCAGACGGTTTATGTAACCAAAACAGGCACCAAATACCACCAATCATCCTGCAAGTATTTAAAGTATAGCTCAATAAGCTGGCTATTTCGGTCTGACCATGCCAGTGATTTCGGTCAAACCGTGCCACTAAGAAAGATCATTTAAAGTAGCTCATTTTTTATTCATTTTTCAAGATTCCCTTTCTTAAAGATTCTCCTTTAAGGTCTATTCTATGGGAAGAGTTTACCAGTCTGTCCAGGATGGCGTCTGCGATGGTTCCTTCCCCTATGATATCGTACCATGTGGATACCGGCAGCTGGGAGGATACAAGGGTTGATTTTTCGGTAAACCGGTCATCAATGATGTCCAAAACGATTTCCCTTGCCGTCGCATCAAAAGCCTGTAGCCCAAAGTCATCTAGGATGAGTACATCCGTATTCTGGAGTTTCCTCAGTTCCCTGAGGTATGTTCCGTCGGCTTTGGAGAGCTTGAGTTTTGACAGCAGCCTTGAGGTGCTGCTGTATACTGTCCTGTATCCCATTAGGCAGGCCTGGTTTCCCAAGGCCTGTACCAGATAGCTTTTGCCCACCCCAGAAGGTCCGGTAATGATGATATTTTCTTTTTTGTACACGAAGCCAAGCCCTGCAAGCCTTGAGAACATATTCCTGTCAAGGTTCCTGTTATGGCTGTAATCGATATCGGCAACGGATGCTTTCTGTTTGAAGGCGGCCTTTTTTATCAACCTGGCCGTTTTCTTGTGCTGCCGGTCTTCCCATTCGTGGTCTGCCAGCAGGGCGATGTATTCATCGGCGGTAAAGTCGGCGAACCTGTTGCTGCCGATGTGCTGGTGGTGGAGATCTGCCATGGCGCTGAGCCTCATCTGCCTGAGTTTTTCTACTGTCTGGTTACTGTTCATTATTGTGCTGTTTATTGGTAAGTGGATGCGCCCCGGATGTTTTCGTGGTCGGGAATGTGGGATTCCTTTTTGTCCAGCTCTTCCGGGGCGACCCTGTCAAGGTTGTTTTCGAGTATGTTCTTTATCCTGCGGTAGGATATTGCCCTGGCATATATGGCCCTTCCGCAAGCGGAGTCCAGCCTTTCGCTGCCGTAAAGCTTGGCAAGCTTTATGATGCCCTGTGCCCTTTTGTAGGCCGTTTCCGGGTAGTCCGATCCGATAAAAAGCTCACTGATACATGTGGCCACATTGGCCCCCAGGGGAGCTGCCAGCTTCCTGAAGTGGTCAGGGCTCCAGTCAAGGTATTTTTTGTGCGTGCTGCTGAGGTGTTCCCTGTTGGTGTTATAGCAGCCCTTTGACGGGTTCCTTTTGTGAAGGGCTATCCTTTCATGGCAATGGTAGACTTCCACGATGTCCCTTGTATAATGGATCTGGGTGGACTTTCCGATATACCTGTAAGGGACGCTGTAATAACTTTTGTCCGGGGAGAAGTAAACATAGCCTATCTTCTGGACCTTTGCCCTTGTATAGTCCCTGAGCTGGTATAAACCTGTGGGAAGGGTTTTGAGGCATTCCCTTTCCATGGACTGGAAAAGCTCCCTTCTGCTGGCTTCCTTTCTCTGGAAGAGCATGTTGTTGTAGTTTTCCAACAGCCTTCTTATCTCGCCGTTCAGCTCATCGATCGAAAAAAAGGTCATCTCCCGAAGGGGATAGTATATGCGCTGGTAACTGAGCTGTACTGCATTCTCCACCAGCGCCTTGTCCTGTGGGCTGTATGCCCTGGTGGGATTGATGACACAGTTATAGTGCCTTGCAAAATCCTTAAGGGAACGGTTGATCTCGGGTTCATATTTACTTGCCCGGGTGACGGCCGATTTTAGGTTGTCAGAGACCACGGCCTTGGGAACGCCCCCATAAAACCACATCATGTTGTTCATGCAGTGGACAAGGTCCCCACGTTTCTGGCTCCAACATGCCTCTACATAGGTATACAGGCTGAAGGGAAGCACGGCCACAAAGACTTCCGCCTTTTTCACTTCGCCTGTATCACGGTCCACGACCTCCATCCTTGTGCCCGCAAAATCGATGAACACCTCATGGGCGGGAAGGTGTTCAAGCTTCATGGAGCCCCCTGCATTGGGATATTTTCTATGGTAATGCTCCATGAACTGTGTATAGCTGTAGGGGCTGTCCACAAGCTGCCTGTACTCCTGATAATGGTGCAGAAAGGTAAATCCCGGATGGTTTCTAGCTGCTTTTCCCCGTTCAAAATAACGCATCAGGGCATCAAACCTGTCATTCTTTATGGTGGTGCGGGAAGGGAACAGCTCCCTCAATTTGGTGTCGGTAAGGGACAGGATCTCATCCACTTCGTAGTCCGAGGCTGCAAGCCAGGAGATATACTGGTTTACCGTATTGCGGGAAATCCCCAGCACGGCTCCTATCTTTCGGTTGCTGAGCCCGTCCCTGTGTAAACTGAAAATCTGCTTTATATCCATGGGATCAAGTACGTTGGCCATATCGCTCTTTTTTTAGGCGATATAGCAGGTTAAACTTGATCTTTCAAAAGTGGCACGGTTCGAACCGAAATCCGTACTGGAAATGGCACGGTTTAAACCGAAAGGCCTGGCACAGTTTGACCGAAATGGGTGGCACAATTCAAACCGTTATATCCAAATAAGCCTCCAACTAACAGAGGCCAAAAAGAAAGATTATACTGCTTGCAGCGTTTATAAGCCTAATTCAGTAGTAACGAATAATAAGACTAGCACACCAACTAAAGCCGCCAGTGAAACAAATAACGTAACTCCGGCAAAAGCCAGTACGACAAAGGCATCCCCCCTCCTAAGGGTAACTTCCGTTCGCTGTTTGGGTACCACCAAAACAGGAAGCCGTTGCAAAAGAATGACCAAAAGTGCCAATGGCAAATGTTTCCAGCATGGAGGGTAGCAAAAAAGTTATCAAATGAGCTTATCCTCTGTAAGATTTTATAACAATATAACAATCCGGAAAAGGGAATTACAAATTCACAGGATATTAGGGTGAAGAAGCATTCTTCGTCCAGTCAAAGGGCATATCCATTACCCAAAAAAAATTCCGGTTTAAAGGGGTCAGCATTCTCCGGAATATCAAATCTAAAAATCTATTTTCAAAAAAGTAGCCCCATTGACCTTCCCAACGGTATCAAATTTAGATCCACTAAATCACGGTAATCCGTTTTACGAATTGATTTGACACTAAAATTTCTATGCCAAAAGTCCATTCCTTTTCTAACTACTAATACTTCTTCCTGAATTTCGTCAAACTGATTAGCCGTCACATCAATAATGAATTGATCATTTTGAACCCAAGAATGACTCTTATTATTTAGGTTAGCAAATACAATATTAAAACCTAAATAACCCTTATTAATTAAAAAATGATTCAATAAAACTGAAGAGGCAAAACAACTGCCAGAAGGAAAATTAATAAACTCCGGATGCTTAAAAGTTTTAATTTTTTCCACCATCAACTTTCTAAAATCTGTTGTTACCAAAGTTAATTGCATTTTAATTTCATCCATCTCAGAATAAACCAAATTATAAATAGCACAATATACTTAATATGGAAAAGCCTTTCCAGTTACCACTCTATTTACTACCAGGTTTGGTTAATCCCTATGTGATGGAGGACCATGGTCCTCCAAGAGTACAAAGCCGCACGTTAAAAGGTTTAGGGTTAACATGCCCAATTCATACCCGACTTCATTCTTAATTTATTTCCCCTTTTTTGGTCGTAGCAGCGGTGGAGAAGTCCACTTCCGGCAATTTATAAATCTCGCCTTTATCGGATATCCCTTAAAGGATTATTTTCATTATAGTCATCATTGCTTAAATTAAATCTCACATCCAAAAACTCTTTGATTGCTTTAAAATTCGGGGTCATAGATTTAGTTTCCAGTCCATAGGTTTTAAGTACTGCGATTAAACTTATATTGAACTGCTCCATAAACTCTTTTGACTGGAAAGCTTTCAATGGAAACTGTACGTAACAATCTTTCTCATCCATATTCATATATTCCAACATTTTTTTTTGAATATGTTCCACATATTCTAGCTCACTTTTAAATTCTTTCCTCTCAAAACGCTGTACTTTGTAGTTGATCATAAAATTTTGCATATTCATCAATATCTGCCAATCTTTGTAGCCCTGACTTCTTAAAGTATTTAGCAATGCAGGGAAATCGGGCAGTTTCCTGAGGTCTGCCAACGTGAGGTAAGTGCATTTTCTAATGTTATTAAAACGGTTTTCAATGGCTCCCAGGCTAAACACTTTATCATATTTCTCACTTAATGAGCTTTCCCAAACCATTACTTTGTTTTCTTTTGGGAAATTAAGTTTTAGCTGCTCTCTTTCAAAAGACGGAGCTTGAAACGCTTCAAAATCTTTTTCAATATAAATATCCCTGTGTATCTTTTGATAAAGGTTAATAGCGATCTGTTTACTATCGAGCCTTGACTCTTTGAAGAATTTCCAAAATAATTTGTCAAATTCTGTTTGTGGCAAAACGCTAATGTTGTCCAACATAAGTCGCAAAGAAATCATATTGAACGCAGAATGTTGGTTAATTTTTTCAGCACCTGTTACATCAGAAAAACAGATAAAAACTTTCCAGTTTATCTCCTCATTCGATGGAAGTTGTTCAGGAGGCAGATATTTATCACTTAAAGTCAACTCTATTTTAATCCTAGATTTAAGCAAATGAAAATCTGCATCCGATAAAGCAATCTCTGCCAAGACAGTTTGGATGGCTGAAATATATTCCTCAGCAACTGAACGCACCTGATGTGTATTATCAAAACTAATGCACCATAAGCTACCCAAAGCATAAAAACGAACTTTACATTCTTTTCCAGCATCGTTAAGTGGAAAATCATCAATATGTCTTTCGATTGCCCTATTGTAGGTATCTTCAGACTGTAGTTCTACACTTATTCTTTCCTGAATGGGTTTGATTATATCTTCGCCCACATAATCAAGATGCCTGACGTAGTTTTCAATTAAATATTTAAACTGGTGGGAACTTCTGTTCATTACATATAGCATAAACGCTGTGTCCAACGTGGCCCTCTTTTCCCCTTCCGAATCTGCTTGGTCAAAATTAGAATCTAACCTTAAATGAATGTACTGACTATAAATATTAAGGGCGTTGAACCAAGAACCTTGTTTAAAGTCGGAATAAAACAATAACACCAAACTATCCTCAGTCCTTTTAATCAACTCTTCATTGGTACTCATTCTGAATGCAGCAAGTGCGTAGTTCTTAGCAGCAAAGTGCATTCCTATCGAATTGTAAAGTTGCGCAATATTTAACAACGCTAAGATATAACCTTCAATAGTATCTTCTTGAAGGTAGTTGTCCTTAGCCTTATGAAAATAGTCCAATGCTCTCAGTAAGTTTTTCGGAACTGTGGTACTCAAATAGCTACAGCCTCTTTTTACCTGTGTTTGGGCAAGTTTTACCTTGCCTTCTCTTTTTTCAACTAAAGGGAAGAGGCTTTCAGAAAAATCTTCCAATGAGACTATAATACCCATTTTATCTTCAGGATCTATATTGAGCTGCATTTTAATGTATTTTTCTATTCTATCGCCAAATTGGGATAGTTTGAAAAGGGGAGCTTGCTCAACCAAAGTTAGAATCTCATTAAAATACTGTATAAATTCGGTTTTGCCCTTATTTCTTACCCTGTTTATTCCTAAGAGGAAAGTACCCTTCTGTTCAAGTAAATTGCATTTTTCACTAATTTCTTTTTCAATCAGTAATTTTTGATTAATCTTTTTGAAAAGTTGTACAAACCATCCCCTTAGCTCATCTTCACCGATTAATGATTTTTCATTTTTAGAAGCAACAAATACCAAGCTGATAATATTATGAGCATTTTCTATATCTATGGCAGTCTTAAAAACAATAAAGTCGCTAAAGTAGTACCGGATGTCTTCTTCAAACCCTAATAAACTTCCATCAGGCCGCTTACGAACATCCAGATTTTCATAATCCACTTCATAAAACTCATTATTGAGAAACACTATTTCATAAACGGCCTTTCTCCTGAATAGGGAATCTATTTCTATATTCCGTGCATAGTAAATAAGGAAAGAATTCCAAATATCTTTGTGTTTGTGTAGATACTTTTTCCTACGACAATAGTTTGCCAAATCTAAAATTTCATAAAACTCTCCAATTCTGAATTCATCTATGGGGGCAATGGTTTTATAAAAGTCGTACCTGACTGAATACCATTTATCATTTTCACCGCCAATTTGGAGTAGATTCTGCTCTAATTGATCGTAGGTTAGTTTTCGTTCTTCGCCCACCTTTTCATTAATCACCATAAAAACGGCATTTAGCAATACCCCAAAAACTTGTACAGAATTGCCTTTAATTGTATCGTAAGGTAATTTCTGTATGAGTAGATCTATATTGGTTTTTGTAGAAGAGAACTCATCATCGGGCGAAGTTCCAATAAATTTCCATTTTATTATTTTAGTAAATTCTTGCCAAAATGAGTCTTCCAACTGGTCGAATATATCAACTGCTTCTTTCAGACCATCCATATATTTCAAAGCTTTTTTTTGCTCTTCTATATATTCTGTTACTATGCTTTTTACTTTTTGGGCATACTTGACAAGCTTCTTCTCATCCAAATGTTCTTGGTATTCAAACCACTCCCTTAGCAGATCGGCATCGTTATGTAGATATTTTTGAGCAATATTTGTATTAGTCTCAAAAACATATTCTTTTGTGAAATCATTGTAATCTGATTTTACATGGAGCATAAAAAAGTGGCAGATACATTTTTTAATTTCCTCGCTTGAAAAAGAGAAGTTGCTGGAATAAAGTTTTATTTGACGAAAAATGAGTTTTTGTTCCAACAAGTCCTTTTGAAAGATATCCTCTTCAAATTCGCAATAAATATCTTCTTTGATATCGCTTAGAAAATTACTAACCCAGGTTTCAAGAGTTTTGATTGTCTGATAATTATATCCTCGTTGGGCAGCAAACGCATCGGTATTTTTTGAGAATAAGAAAAGTTTATTTAATTCCATATACATGGTAGTTTAAAGAAGGCCTAAAATAACCAAAATATTTCCATTTCAATACAAATTAGTCTAATCCAATCAATTGAATAATAAGAGCCATATGAATCGAGAAGTTCAGGTACGGTTCTCCCGCTATTGCGGGACAGGTAGTGAGAGGTTTAGGGGTAGAATTCCCCTTTACCTACTCAATTAGCGGCTGGTTTTTTCCAGTTGTTTTCAGACGTCTCACACCAAATCTAGAAAAAGTTTGGGTACCAGAGTCAAATAAATCATAGATGATATTAATGCAATATCGTTGTTCTAGTGAGTTTCGAATCCTATCGGTTTGCTTATTCGGTTTACCCGATACCATTAAACTTGGTGCTAAATGAATAGGTCTCTTAGCTCTTGCAGAATTGGTCAGTATGTCTTTCCTAATTTCGTTGACAATACCCATAAAATTGAAAATTAACTCTGGAAAAGGGTTAAAGTGTTTTACCTCAATAAATGTGATCGTATGTTTATTTTCAACATAGGAAAACCTTCTATTGGTTTCATAGTATTTCGTGGTTGTTTTTGACTTTCCTTCTCTGATTACCACTATGTCTGGGTTTGTAAATATTTCTTTATCAAATGATGATTGTACCGCCAAGTTGTGTTGAATTTCGAAGCTGTATTCTCGTTTATTTATCGTTTTCGTAATTGAGAAATATGAATAATTTTTTTGAATACCGGCAGGTGAACATTTATACCGATATTCCTTATCAATTAAGTTCATAATTTTGACTTGATAGTCATGATGTTCATAAAACCTCACTACATAGTTAAAACATGACATTTCAAAGAAGTCACTTATTCTATTCGCTTGATTTTTAACCGTTGATTTAAACTTGTTAATAAATCCTTTTATCTCCTTCTCTAATTCTGCTTTCTCTTTAAAAGGAGAGATCGTCTTCTTTTGCCTCTGATCCTGGTTATTAGTTTTCTCCATAATTTGAATTGAGTAAAGAAAGACATTTCAGTAGGAATTCCTTAGTTTGATTATAATCAACGAAATCATCAGGTATTCCAAACCTCTTTCTGAGAATATTGTAGCTAATAGTTAACCCCAAAAGCTTATTTTTTTCTTCAGCTGTGAATTGATAGGTACCAATGCGTATGGTATCAGAGTCGCTGTATTTATTAACTGTTCCATAAAACTTGACCGCTGCATCAAGGTTGGCAATTACACGCTTATGAAAAATAGTAAGTGCTAGTAAAATCTCAACAGAGTCTTGATATTTTTCAAGTGATTTATATCGTTGCGATATACCTATAATATATTTCACTTCTCTTAGACGTGACTCGTATTCATTGTAAATCTGATTGGCGAGTTTATAGGGTAAATCATAGGTAAAGATGTTTATTATTGGAGTTTCTTTGTCCATCTTGATTGTTTGTGATTGATTAATGTCCCTTAGGTACTATTTTAACCTTTACCTTCATTAATTTCAAAGTATCATTCAAATTATTCTCAGTTCTTCTTGAGTTATAATAATATATCCTTCTGGATTGTAAACGAAACAATAAAGTAGATTACAATCAGGATGGAAAGAATTGTTTGATCCTCATATCTGAAGCCAAACATCTATCTTATGTGGAATTAAAGGTTCCAAGCATAGTAGGGTGAAGAGGCATTCTTTACCCAGATAGGCGCAAGTGTTTTATTTATTCTTAGCTCGTTTTGGCTTTACTTTACCTTGAATCAACTTCTGAAGGCTTTCAATTCTATCTAGTAACTCATCGAATGTTAATATTTCAACATCTTTACTGTTACTTCGGATAAGTTCAAAAGACCTTAGTTGTTTCTTATCTAGTTCTTTAATTTCCCCCATCAAAACAACACACTTTGAATTGTAAGTTTCAAATGGTTCTTCAGATTCCATTTTTATAACAGAATAATGTTTTTGAAAATTGTCCCTTTGGTTAAGAACCTGTGAAATACCTCCTGATAAGTCATCACTTAACCCATAGACATCTGTTCCTCTATAAGGCTTACCTTTCTTAACCAATTCGGTTTTATGTGTCTTTATCTCAATGAAAGCAACATTTTCAGTTAAATTGTTTTTTACTAAAAAGTCATTCAATTTTCCATTTTTGTTTGAAAGATTCTTTCCACCAACATAAGCTTCATCTTGAAATAAAATAATAGGGAATGAGAATATATGTGAAAAAATCCAATTGTGTTTGTTAAGAAATTCTTGCCATTTTTTCTCAGTAGCTTCTGAATCCGCAGTTCTATCCATCAAACTTTTATACTCAGATATAACATCTTCGATATACTTTGCATCCAATTTTTTCTTAGTATCCAACAATGTTTCAGTGGACAGAAAGTCATCTGTAACTGATAATTTATCAAACATATCTTTGATAGAAGCCTTGTCGTTATCAGAAAACTCATCAATTGAGCTTCCCCATGTTGAAATTGTTTCTGCTATTGAATTTTTCACATACTTAAACTCAACATCATCGATATCTTTTGGAAAAATATTTTTTAATGATTGCTGAGCTAAATTTGCTCTATCCTGAGATTGCTGGTCAAGTTTTGCCGAGAAAATATCATAAAGGTTTCGCAAGTTAGCTTCAGTGAGAGTAATTTCTTTTTTTATTGAATCAAGTTTAGGAGAACCCTTTTTAATTACCCTTATAGTTGATACTTTCAACTCTTTACCTATATACTCTCCAACTGGCTTCAATTTACTATTTAAACCATAACCAAAAGTTGCTGCTTTTACTGTACCTACAGGAAGTTTTCCATCAAAACCCTCATACAATATTTTCTTAACATTAGGGTACTTATCTTTCCCGTCGAATCCCCAAGGATAATGCACCACCAAATCTTTTCTGCGGTATTGTTCTTTACTAATTTTTTTAATCTTCTTATCAGAATCTACAAATTCATAAACAATAACTGTTGCAGTTTTCTTAATTTCTTTTTCCTCTCTTATCGGTTCTGTTACTGCCATACTATTAGTATTAATTAATTTGGTCACATTAAATCATACAACACTTTCATATTATCACGTAGTACTAGATATATCTTATATGTTTTTGTCTGTCAAATTTATCCTTTCCCATTACCTCAAGGCTATTTGTACGTTTACAACCGCTTCCCAATTATTCTAAACATTTAAAACTGGATATATACTCCAAAACTAAAAAAGCCATATAACAAAAAAAATACCCCATATGGGGTATTTTACAACAGTTTCACTCTTATAATCTATCCTAAATTACTTCTTATCCTCTAAAATCTTCTTGATAGCATCATTCATTTGCATCATAGTCTCCATCATTTTCAGCATCACCTCTGTTTGGTTCTTATCGGCATAATTTGCACTAATTTTCCCACCAAATGTAATGTTAGAATTAGTAAGATGCTCTATCACATGACCAGGCTGAGCGGCTATCATTTGAAGTGGATCTACCTTTAAAAATTCAGCTACTTGTTGAATAAGATCAATCGTAATTTTATTCTCACCCCGCTCATATTTAGTATAGTTGGCTTCTGACATACCTAAATAGTCAGCTACCTCCAAGGCTTTCTTGTCCCTTAGTTTACGAAAAGCAGAAAAGTTTCTACCTATATTCTTGTTCTCGAGTACAGTAAACTCGCTTCCATTTTCCTCCTTCATATGATGCTTGATTTTATATTCAATATACAAAAATTACCATACTTCCTGTAGTTTTTAAAAGTGTTTTAACATGAAATCTAGATTATTCCAATTCCTAGTTGTTTTAAACTACTGTCATATAGAACGAAACTACTATGTTTTTAAGGGATTTCAAAGCCATTCCTGTAAAATTGTGTATGGTTCATTTCGGATCACATAATGCCACCTCCTTACTGCTCAGATTATTAAATCCTGTGGAGCAAGATATGGTATGCTATTATGATAACCGTTCCTTTGATATCCTACCGGGAATCTCCAAGTATGATATACTTTTCGAACGCAAACCGAAGAATCCAATATAATGGTAGTATTGAGTAGTTAGTAGGTAGTCTGGAGCTTTTGATTGCAAAATCGATACTGAGTACTGCTACTGATTACTAATAGTATAACACCATCGAACCTATTTTAAATGTATACATCGTACCGGGTACCTTATACCCCGTACTTTTCGACGATTCGGAGGCTGCATTCGCCTGGGGGACGCCCCTCGCGTCTGGTAGGGCAGCCTGGCCCGGGGCTTTATGGGCTCTGGGATTTAATCAATTTCTTATAAAATGTAGAAAGCTATTGGAGTAGCTAGTAGCAAGATGTAAGTAGTTAGACTTGTTTCGTCTTTGTCATAGCGGACTAGACTGGGAGGATGTTACTGGAAGAGATGCTTTCCCGAAAGTATCGGGACAGGCTCTTTCGTCAACATGACAATCTCGTCTGTCAGGCTGAGCCCTTCGGCTCTTCGCTCAGGATGAACTTAGTCGAAGCCTTCGTGTCGTACCTCGACTCCGCTCGGTATGACACTCGATATCGTCTCCGTAAACCAGTCTTTAATCTTGGCTCTGGCTACTAGCATCTGACAAGACTCAGTGTCTTGTCCCAACACTTTCTACACAACCGCATATTAAGCATGAAAAAAACAACGTTCACATGCTTCCTAGCATACCTATGCCTTTTCGGAAGCAACTTATATGGAAACCAATTGGAAGTTGCAGGCACCCCACCTGCGGGGGCGGTAGGCGATACCGTCTCCCTGCAGGTGAAGGAACTTAAGGTGGGTGAGCAGATGCCTGACTTATTGGTAAAAAATGTCATCAACCATCCTGAAGGGGAAATACAATTGTCAGATTACCGGGGCAAGCTGCTGATCCTGGACTTTTGGGCCACCTGGTGTGCGCCATGTGTGAAGGGCTTTCCGAAGATGGATAGCTTACGGCGGGAGTTTGAGGGAAAGCTGGAAGTCCTGCCAGTAACCTATCAAGATCAGGAGGAAGTGGACAAGCTCTTTTCACGACTGAAGGTGCTGAAGGATATCAAAATGCCCATGGCCGTTTCAGATAATACCTTACGACAGCTATTTCCGCACAGGACCTTGCCCCACTATGTATGGATAGATCCTAAGGGTAAGGTAATGGCCTTTACCTCTAAGGAATCTGTTGTTCGGGACAGTATCAGACAAGTTTTGGAGGGAGTAAAAGAATTGGAAAGCAAATCAGCTCCCAAGGCCCTTTTTAAAAGGAATGAACTGCTGTTTTTCGGGAACAGAGGATTTGATGAGGACAAGCGGATTCTACTGCAGTCGGTTTTTATGCCCTATATCGAGGGCATGCCGGCGATGTACAAGGTCACGGGGGAATCCGATAAAAGCTGGATGCGCATCTTCCTGACCAATTCCGACCTGCCCACCTATTTCGGGCTTGCCTATGGTGCGGGGAAGGTGGACTTCAACCGCAATCGAAGGATTTTGGAAGTAAAGGAACCGGACTTGCTAAAATACAATGCCGATCTGGACAATTATGATGAATGGAAGCTGGACCATCGTTTCTGCTATGAGCTTATCGTTTCGCCCCAATACCCTGGGCAGGAATATGATATCATGAAAACCGACCTGGATAGGATGTTCCCAGAATACCGGGCAGCTGTGGAGATGAGGGATACCGAGGTATTGGCCTTGGTGCGGACGGATACAACCATCGACCTGAGAACAGATGGTGGAGAAAGAAAGATAGAAATGGACGCTTTTGGACTCGAGCTGAACAATGAGAGAATAGGTCTGCTCCCCTATCACTGGCGTTTCCATCTTCAGCTCATGAGGATTCCCATAGTGGATGATACGGGGATTGATTATAAGGTGGATATTAAGTTGGAGGGCAAGATGAATAACCTTGAAAGCATCAGGAAGACCCTTGCCCCATACGGATTGGACCTAGTCAAAAAGGTCATGCCCATCAAGATGCTGGTCATCAGGGATCGTCCTCAAGGCCATTGATAACTGAATTTATAACCCATATAACTATAGATAAATGAAAAGGATTTTACCATGGATGATTTGTTTGCTTTGGTCCGGAATGGCCATGGCACAGGAGACCTATATCCTCAAGGGGAAGGTCTTGGACCATCGGGATGTACCGTTGATTGGGGCGACCATACAGATAGCGGATAGTGGAAAGGGAACGGTGACAGATGAATACGGGGATTTTTCACTTCAGGTAGCTAAATCTGAGCTCCGCATAGTATTCAGCTATTTGGGCTACCAAAGACAAAGCAGGGACATTAGCCTACCCCTGGAGGAGGAGCTGATCGTAAAACTGGAAAAAGAAGCAATGGGTCTGGATGGCGTAGAAGTGGTCTCCACAGGTTACCAGCAAATTTCTAAGGAGCGGGCAACGGGTTCCTTTGTCCATCTGGATAGCAGCCTGATCGACCGTCCGGTTAGCACTAGCATTCTTGAACGGCTTGGGGATGTGACGCCGGGACTGATATTTAACCGAAATGGCCCCGCTTCGGATGCACTTTCCATCCGTGGAAGGAGTACCTTATTTGCCAATTCCAGCCCATTGATCATAGTGGATGGCTTTCCCTATGATGGCCCAATAGAAAACATCAATCCCAATGATGTGGAAAGCATCAATGTACTCAGGGATGCAGCTGCCGCTTCCATCTGGGGAGTAAAGGCCGGCAATGGAGTGATCGTGATCAGCACCAAAAGTGGGCAGGTAGGCGCAAAGCCCAGGGTGTCCCTTAACAGCAATATTACAATCGGAGAAGTCTTTGATCCTTATTACCAACCCCAGATGTCGGTAAATGATTTTATCAATACCGAGCTGATGCTTTTTGACAGGCGATTTTATAATTCCAAAGAAAACACGCCCAGAAAAACAGCGCTAAGTCCTGTAGTGGAAACCTTGATTGCTGCAAGGGATGGGGAGATCGACCAGTCCGAAGCGGACGCCCGCATAGCTGCATTTAGGAATCAGGATCTGCGGGAGGCATATTTAAGGGATTTTTACCGAAAAAGCATCAATCAACAATACGCCCTGAATATCTCCGGTGGCAGCGAAAGGCAAAGCTATTTCCTGACAGCAGGATGGGACAAGAACCAGGAAACAGTGGTTGGCCGTGGAATGAAACGCTTTACCCTGGGAGGCAAGCAGGAAATCAAGCTCCTAAAAGATCGGCTAAACCTAAGCACAGGTATCTACTTCACCAAAACCCATAAAGACCGCAATGGGCTGGCCTATGGTGAACTCAAGCAATCCAGCAATGATGTGCTGGCCCCTTATGTGCAGTTCAGGGATGAAAATGGTAATCCTATGGCCATCACCAAGGACTACCGGGGTGGATTTTTGGATGGTGCTGAAGCTGAAGGTCTGCTGGACTGGCGCTATAATCCCTTGCAGGACATCCATGAGCAATCCGATATTCTGAAGGGCAGGGATATCCGTATGAACCTTGGATTGGATTATAAAATCATCAAAGGCCTGAATGCCCAAGTATCCTACCAGTACTGGACCAATGAGCAGGAAGTTAAACAGCACTATGGCGCGAAAAGTTATTATGCCCGTGACTGGGTCAACCAGTACACACAGGTGGATGAAGAGGGAAACCTTACCCGCATCATTCCTGAGGGCGGGATTTTGGACCGTTCCCAATATTCAAGCTTTTCACATAACGGACGGGCGCAGCTGAACTATGAAACGGACTGGGAGCAAGGGGACTGGGTGTCCATAGCAGGGGCAGAAGTGAAGTCCTTTGAAAGTTCCAGTCTTGGTACCCGCTTTTATGGCTATAATGATCGGGTGGGCAATATTGCCCAGATGGACTATGTCAATCCCTATCCCGTGTATTATTTTCCCTCTGCCTCCTTACGCATTCCAAATGGGGACCACGTGGGCAGTACAGTGGACCGCTACCTTAGCTATTACCTGAACTCTGCCTATACCCATCAGGGGAAATATACCCTTTCGGTAAGTGGCAGGAAGGATACCTCCAACCTCTTTGGGGTGGATGCCAATCAAAAGGGTGTACCACTTTGGTCCCTTGGGGCTGCATGGATATTGAGTGAGGATGATTTCTATCCCATGAAAGATTGGCTGCCCTATGCCAAGCTGAGATTTACCTATGGCTATAATGGCAATATAGACAAGCGGGTCTCTGCCTATACCACGGCCATAAGGAACGGTAACAGCAATATTACAGGTCTGCCAAAAGGAATCATCCTCAACCCGCCCAATCCATCATTGAGTTGGGAGCGCATTAAGATTGTCAACCTGGGGCTGGACTGGGCCACCAAGGATGACCGGTTTTCTGGAACGGTGGAATACTATATCAAAAATGGGCTGGACCTGATCGGGGATATTCCTTATGCGCCAAGCTCTGGAATTACGGAGTTTAGAGGAAACACAGCCAGCACACAAACACATGGCCTGGATTTTAATATCAGTGCTTCAGTGATCAGGGGAGCTTTCCAGTGGCGGATCAATCATTTCCATTCTTGGATCAAGGAAAGGGTCGGTGATTATGAGTTGGTGGGCCCTGTGAACCAATACCTTTCATTAGGAATGGGCGGAGATCATGATTTGCCCATACCACTTAGTGGAAAACCGCTCTATGCTATTTATAGCTATGCTTGGGCAGGACTGGACCCCGATACCGGAGACCCCTTGGGCTATCTGGACGGCGAAGCCTCCAATGATTATCGAGGTATCATCACTGGAGCCACCCCTGAAAGCCTGATTTACCATGGACCATCGAGGCCAAGCCATTTTGGTGCACTTAGAAATGATTTCAGTTGGCAAGGCTGGAACCTGTCCTTTAATATCAGTTACCGCTTGGGCTATTATTACAGGAGGAACAGCGTTCGTTATGCCTCCGTCCTCAATGCCCAAGGGGGACATGGGGACTTTGCCCTGCGTTGGCAAAACCCGGGGGATGAAACCAGTACCCACGTACCATCCATGCCGGACAGGTTGAATGCCAATAGGGATAATTTCTATAGTTTTTCTTCGGTGCTGGTAGAGAAAGGGGATCATATTAGGCTACAGGACATCCGCTTGGGCTATACCTTTGACCAAAGGACATCGCCCAAACTGCCCTTCCAAAGAATGGGCCTATATGCCTATGCCAATAACCTGGGGATCATTTGGAAAGCGGCAAAAGATGACCCTTTGGATCCCGATTTCAGAACAGCAAAGCCACTTAAGAGCATTGCTCTGGGAGTGAAAATAGATTTCTAAAGCACTAAAGATATAGCTCCGTCCGCCCTAATCTATGTTTATTTTAAACCAGATTGATTATTAAAGGCAAATCTTGGTGGGCGGGGCTTACTTTAAGTAAAAAGTAGCAAGATGATAGTAGTAAGACAGTATAAAGAAAAAAGAGGAAAGATTGAGTTCGGAGGCGAGAACATCTATTTCTCCGTCACTGCGATCCGCACAAGCGGAGTGGCAGTCCCGTTTTTGGAATAGGAGATTGCCACAGTCTCCGCCACGTCTGACGGCGTCAGACAGGGCAGGTCCTTCGCAATGACGGAAAAGGTTTGATCTCGCTCACGTGAACAAGTCTTGCTACTATGTACTAAATACTAGCTACTATCACAGAGTCCCTTACCGCGCAATTTCTTCATATGTGATCATACATCATCTTGTATACAGCGGGAAATGTTTCCAGACGGGAAACCGGGACTCTTTTTAGAAGAAAGTAGCAAGATGATAGTAGCAAGATGGATAAAAGAGTAAATAAGAAAGAATTTACCCCCTCCTAACCTCCCCCTGAAGGGGGAAGAACCGATTTTGGTTACGATATCAAGAAGTCCCCTTCAAGGGGGATTTAGGGGGTAATTAATTGACATGGAAACCATAACAGCAATGACGGGTATGATACGGCCTAGAATCCGTAAACAAGTCTTTTGTCTTGCGTCTGGCGTCTAATATCTAACATAAAATCTAACCAAAATGAAAAACATAACTAACCCCATACTCACCATTATGATCATCAGCATCATTCATTTATTGTCTTCCTGTCAGGATTTTCTAGATGAAAAGCCCAGTACCGATTTGGTGGTTCCTGATAACCTCGAAGATATTCAAGCCCTATTGGACAATGAATATATCATGAACAGAAATTCCGATATGGGCGAGGTAGCCTCAGATGATTATTTTATCAGCAAGCAAGAATGGGAAAGCTGGAATGAGATTACCCGTAATGCCCATGTTTGGGCGGATATTATCTCTCCAACAGGCAGGTTTGTTTCTTGGAACGCCCTTTATGAACAGGTTTTTTATGCCAATGTAGCCCTGGAACAACTCGACGATATTGTGCCAGATTCGAATGAGCAAGTGGACTGGGACCGTTTGAGGGGATCTGCTTTATTTTATCGTTCAAGTGCCTTTTACAATCTCCTTAGGATTTTTACCATGCCCTATCATCTGGTAAATCCTGAATTGGGTATCCCTTTAAAATTAAGTGCTGATGTTAATAAACTGGTAAAAAGGTCTTCCATCGAAGATAGCTATGCCCAGGTAATTGGAGATTTGGAAGCGGCATTGGACTTATTGCCTTCAAGGGCGACCATTGCCACCAGACCTTCCAAGCAAGCGGTTTATGGGCTATTGGCAAGGGTTTATCTTTCTATGGGGGATTATCAAAAAGTGTTTGATTACACTTCACTTGCACTTGAACTGGGAAATGAACTGATGGATTATACCAGTTTGGAACAGGGCAATACTTTTGGTTTCAAGAGGCTTAATGAGGAAGTGGTCTATTGCAGTTATTTTTCATCAGGCTCCATTGGTTATTCTTCTGATACTTTTATCCTTTCGGAAATCTATAAAAGTTATGCAGCCGGTGACCTAAGAAAGTCACTGTTCTTTACCCAACCTAATCAGGATGGCCATGTCAAATTCAGGGGAACCTATATGGGTAATCTTTATTTGTTTGATGGAGTGGCCACGGATGAACTTTTGCTAAACAGGGCGGAAGCGGCTGTAAGACTGGGCAATAATGAGCAGGCTTTGGAGAATCTGAACTATCTATTGGAACACCGGTTTGAGGCTGGAAAGTTTGAACCTATAGCAGGGATTTCAGGGGAGGTTTTATTGGAGCGGATATTGGAAGAACGAAGAAAAGAATTGGTGTTTCGTGGATTGCGTTGGGAGGATTTGAGGAGACTGTCAGGTAGTCAATATGAAAAGACAGTCACGAGGGACTTGGATGGGGAAATCTACACTTTAGAACCAGGAAGTCCAAAATATGCCTATCCCATACCCATGGATGAATTGCAGCTGAATGATATGAAACAAAATCCAAGATAGAAAAAAGCCAGGGGCATGGCCTCTGGCTTTTCTAATTGAAATAGTTTTTAAATTTAGATGGGCTTGAATTCGCCTTCCACTCTCGAGTCAGGAACCTCTTGTCCCAACTCATCCATTTCACGGGTACAGTCCGTATCGACCTCCGTATCACAATTGTAATCTACCCCCAATTCCTGATTGGTGATATCCTCCCAGGTATGGGTATTCGGGTTCAGGGCCTCTTTGGTTCCCTGCACATCCTCTGCTGAGAGGTTGATTGTCAACGCGGTCATGGCTGTCAGCACAAATGCCAACAACGGTATGTTATTAATTAACTTTTTCATTATTGAAAATGGGATTTTTAACTATCAAAATCCCCTAACGTTTAAACCCGATTTATGCATTGGGAATCGTAGTGATGTTTGATAGTGCAAGAAAATCAGTTAGTTTGGAGACGCAAGCGTAGCTCCGCTACGGTAGAGTCGAAAACTAAAGCGTAGCGACTGATTTTAAAGCAATTTCAAACTGCAACAGATATGCTAATGCATATTTCGGGTTATAGGTTGCTTTTTGCCTACTCTTTATAGGATTTTTGGCTTCCTCCTTTTACTGCCAGAGAAAAAGTAAATCTCACCTAACACCTTCTCCCGAGAGATTGGGCAGTATTTTCGTTGAGTTGTGTTTATTAGTTATTTAATAGTAATATGCTATTCAATACTCCTGCTCAGTAGTTCCATCAGTTGTCCTGCTAAATCCAGAGATCAGATCATCTAACTCTCAACCTCCGTATTCATCATCAATCCTAACGTTCCGAGTAGGATAAAAGCCAAGTTGAACAATAAATGCTGAGACCAACTCATGGATTCAATAAATCCTGCACAAGAGCAGGGCACCCTAGGAAATGCTCCCATCCACACAAGTCCTATATAAGTTGAAAAGACCGTCATCAGCAGTATGGATAGCAACAATCCCCACTTTTGCGTTTTCCTGAACAGTAAGAAAGGAACAAATAATAGTTCGAGGAAAACTATCAAAGGAGCCAGCTTCCTGGAAATCCCGACCGGAAGGGTCTGGTTCTGTATGGCATCTTGAAATTCTCCAAAACCTATCAGCTTTTCCAATCCTGTCATTGTCCATAAAACAACAAATGCAATCACTGCCGCCTGAAACACCAACCAGTTTATATTGATCTTCTTATTAGTTACCATCAAAACACCATCCATCCTTTATGCATCTTCTTATTCGATTTATTGCCCATAAAGTCTAAGGAAATCATTCCTAAACGTGGCCATCCAATTGACTTTGTATTTTTGAAGGTAAAACCTAAAACCGATCCTAAAAAAAAATTACACCATTGATTTACAATCAATTACCACATAAATCTATTTTCTTGTTTAGAGGGTAAACCATCCCTAATTTGTATTTGAATATTTGAAGGGAAACCTCTCCCTTAGTATTTTGAATATGATTTACTGTTTTAATCCAACAGAAAGATGATGATTGTTTCACCTAATTGTTTGCATTATGGGGAAGGTATTGAAGACCGAATTGCTGAAAGAAGCTTTTGACCATTTGATAAAATTACGTCCTGAGATATACAGAAACCTGAGGCCCTATCTTCAGGTCAGCACCTTTCAAAAAGGAGAAATCATTCGTGAGCTGAATGAACCAGAACAATCCGCTCATTTTATTTATACCGGTACAGCTGCCCTGCTTTTTCCAGCCAAGAAAGGACGCGACTACCGAGTAAAGATTTTCATGGAAGGTACTGTGGCCGCTGATCTAAATGCCTATTTTGACCAATCCGATTCTCCTTTCTACCTAAGGGCACTGAGTTACGTTTCTTGCTTTTCATTGAAAAAAGAAGCAGAAATCGCACTTCTAAATGAAATGCCCGAAATCAGCCGCTTAAGTACCTTGATCAACAGGGAATTATTGGAAGAGACCTACAAATACCTAAAATCCTTTCAGCTTCCCATCGATGAGGGCTTCCCTTTTTTCTGGGAACAATACAAAGAAGAGAGGGCCTTTCTCTCCAAAAAAGACCTGGCTTTTATATTCAATACTTCCTCAGCCACTATCACCAAGTTGATCAATCAGCTTCCATAAAGCAACACATGTAATGATTGAAGCGCCTCCCTACCTGATTAAAAGACAAATAATCTATTTCTAAAAATATCTATATTTCACAAAACAGGACTTCACTTATTGTCCTTTATCTCAAAAACAAAAAATCCGCCTTCGAAGGATTTTGCTCCCCTAGTACACTAGGAATCCAAGATGGGAATGGCGTCAGACAATCCTACATCTTGCTGGTGTCCAGAACGACACCCAATAACTCCTTCAAAACCTTGATAATTTCTCTTTGCAATAGCTCTCTTTTGCTTTTTGATGACCGTCAAGACCATACCTCCCCATTCACTCCTCTTGGATGCCAGCTAATAACGGGAAGGAATAAAGGTCAAGGGTGCTGACAGCAGGAAGCATTCATCTCGCCCTTGACCGTTTTCCTGACCGGAATATCTTTGCAGGAAGGGGAAGTGGATACCGATAAAATTATCATTAAGGATATGAAATCATAACTGCTCCAACTAACCGATTAGCTCCTTAAAAAATTGATCTTTTCAAAGGCAAGTAAAAGCCAAGTTCCCACCATAAAACCAATAGTTTCCCCCATCAAAAGGCTGCGAGTCCCGAGCACCTTTCAATCCGACTTTGGAGGCTGAAGAGATGGTTTTGTATACAAAACTACATCTTGCTATTACCACTTGGGTAATCAATTTATCATCATCTCTTAGACTAGCATTACATAAATAACTTTACACCAAGCAGTCATTATAATAGATATTCATCGCATTAAAAAAAATTTTTCTACTCTAAATTATTAAACTATGAAATACTCTTGGCAATTAAGAAATCACAAGTAAAAATAATTTCCTATTTTTGTTTCAAGTGAATCTCTTGAATCAAATAAAGGCCTGCTTCATGCTCCTTATCATAGTTTTTGTGATGGGGCACAATGCCTTACCCCATGTTCACCACCAACATGAACATCGGGAAAGTAAAGTAGCCGTTTCTGAGCATCATCACCATGGGCACCATCACCATACTCCACAAAAGGATGACCAGGAAAAAAAAGATTCACCATCCAGTCTTTTGGATTTTCTTTTCAAGAACCATTCCCATTCTCAACATACCCATCAGCACCCACCAGTAACCGTTGAGTATCAAAAACTTAAAAAGCAACTGGATTATCAGTATTATGCTGACTTTTTTCAGTGGGTACCAGAACTGATAGTTTATGAAAATGGCCTGCATAGGCATGTCCTTTTGGACAATCGGCCATCAGAAAACCCTTACCTACAGTCACACCCACTTAGAGGGCCTCCTTCCCTTGGATAATTAAATCGGCAATAAACACTTTGCCATAGCATATTTATATGCTCATTCTTTATTGAATTATCCAACAATAACATTTCAAATGCTAAAAACAATAGTGTTCGTCTTGTGCGGATTCTTGTTGTCATTGGGCGTATATGCACAATCGACTTCAATAGAAAGCATCCTAAATCAGATAGAACAAAACAACCAAGAATTAATTGCTCTTGGGCAATACGTGGAAAGCAAACGGCTGGACCTGAAATCTGGAAACAACTTACCTGACCCTCAATTTGGGGCTTATTACCTTCCCTTTGGGGAACATAACTCGGGTGACTATACAGAATTTCAAATTACCCAATCTTTTGAGTTTCCTACGGTATATGGTTCAAGGAGCAACCTGATCGATCAAGAGTCCAGAAAACTTGAACTGGAGTATCAAATCAAAAAGCAGGATGTTTTGGCTTTGGCCAAAAACTATTGCTTAAAACTCATCTACCTCGATAAGCGGTTAAATACCGAAACGGTCAGGGTAGAACAAGCGCAAAAAGTGTTCAATCAAGTTCAGGCCCTCTTTGAAAAAGAGCAGGTAGGGATTCTGGAAATGAACAAAGCCAAGGTCGCCTGGATGAAGGAACAGTTCAAAATACAACAGATAGAAAGCGAAAAGAAAAACATCAAACTTCTTCTCTCCAATTTAAATGGAGGCAAAGAGGTAAGCTTATTATCCAATGAATATGAGTTGCCCCTAGACCTACAGGACAGGGAAAGTATTTGGCAGGAAAAGCAGTTGCTAGATCCTATTATTCTTGATTTGAAGCAACAGGAAACTATAGCCGAACAGAACCTGAGATTGGCGAAGAACAAAGCCTTACCAAATTTGACAGCGGGATATAACCGTCAGGGTGTTTCCAACTCCCATTATTCAGGGGGCTTTATAGGGGTATCCATTCCTTTATGGAACAACCATAATAAGGTAAAGGCCGCAAAATCTACAGTTAACTTCAAAAAGGCTTTTTCCTCTTCCAGGCTTTCCAATGCATATGCTGCCTATGAGAAGCAATTCAATGATTACCAAATCATGCTTTCCAAGTTCAGAGAGTACCAAAATACGCTTTCGGATTTGGATACGGAAGAATTGCTGTTCCAGGCTTATGAACTCGGAGAGCTCTCATTTCTGGAATATTACATGGAACTACAGTTTTACAGAGAGGCCTATGATGCCATGCTGGAAATAGAATACCAATTATATATATCGCATACCCAATTATTAAAACATCAATTGTAACTATTAAAGACTTAGAATTATGAAAATTTCAAACATCCTACTAGCGATAAGCTTCATGGCTGTAATAGCCTGCGGAGGCAAGAAGAACGAAGACAATCACGGGCACTCCCACGGCACTGAGACAGGAGCACATTCCCATGAAGAATCTGCGGATGAGCATGGACACAGTCATGCTGACGGTGATCATGACCATGATAACCACCATGAGCAGGAAGAGTTTACCATCAAGGAAGATTCAGCTGAAGAAACAGGTTCTACACATACTCATGATGATGGAAGTACCCATCACGATCATTAAACTATAAAAGATCAATCAAAATGCGATATATATTGGTATTATTTTGGGCGGTAGTATTTGCATGCCAATCCCCAAAAGTAGAAGATCATGGACATAGCCATGAAGAAGAAGGGGCACACTCCCATGATGGAGATGGAAGGCCATCAGTGGACCATACCGTTTGGACAGAACAAACTGAATTGTTTGTTGAATTTCCTGCCTTGGTGGTTGGACAGACAAGTCGGTTTGCAGCTCATTTCACCATATTAAATGGACACCAACCGGTACGAGACGGGAATGTTACGGTGAGCCTGATCAAAAATAAGAAGGGAATCAGGCATACAGTGGACGCTCCCTCCTCTCCGGGGATTTTTGGACCATCCCTACAACCCAAAGAGGCAGGTGTTTATCAATTGGTTTTTGACCTTAAAACCCCAACCTATTCGGACCGGATAACACTGGATAATATCCAGGTGTTTGAAACCAATGAAGAAGCCCAGGAAACTTTGGGAAGCGAGGAAGAAAACGGAACTGAAATCAGCTTTTTGAAAGAACAAGCCTGGAAAGTTGAGTTCCAAACTGATCCAGTGGTCGAAAAAGAAGTGTACCAGACCATTCCTACATCAGGAATATGGAAGGTAGCTCCCACTGATTATCAAACACTCGTAGCACCTGCAACAGGACGGGTGAAATTTGGCCCAGGAGTGCTTACAGAAGGAAGTGCAGTTAAAAATGGGCAGGTTTTGATGACTGTCAGCAGTAACGGACTTACTTCAAACAACTTGGAGGCAGAGATTCAAAAAGCCAAGGCGGATTTAGAACAGGCAAAGTCTGAATATGAGAGAAAAAAGGAGCTCTACGAATCCAAAATTGTACCCAAGGCAGCTTTTGAGCAGGTGGAACAAAAATACCAGGTAGCCAAGACCAACTATGAAACACTTAGCAGTGGCTATACTTCTGGGGGCAAACAGATCATTTCCCCAATGGACGGATATATAAAGTCGATTCAAACTGAAAACGGTGGTTTTGCAGAGCAAGGGAAAGCCCTGATAACCGTAACCAGTCACAACAGTAGTCTCCTTCAGGTACAGGTCAGTCCAAAATACAGTGCAGAGCTTCAAAACATCCAAAACCTTTGGTATCAACCAAAGGCCGGAACTTGGTCTGCCTTAAAAGAAAAAGGCGGCAGGATACTATCTGTAGGAAAAGAAGTTGATCCCAATCAACCCTTATTATCTGTTTTCGCTGAAATAAATGAAGGAGTAGAAATGCCGGAAGGAAGTTTCACAGAAGCCCAATTGGCAGTTGGAAAAGCTTCTCAGGGGCTTGCTGTTCCTGTTTCATGTCTTATGGAAGACTATGGAAATTACTCTGTAATTGTACAATTGTCAGGGGAAAGCTTTGAAAGAAGGAATGTGACCATCGGCAAACGCAATGGCAGCGAGGTGGAGATCATCAGCGGCCTTTCAAAAGGGGAAGTAGTAGTGACAAAAGGGGCTTATCAGGTTAAAATGGCTTCTATGTCTGGACAGGCACCCGCACATGGTCATGCACATTAAAAGGTTGAAGGTATGCTGAACAAGATATTATCGATTTCACTACAAAACCGGTTAATGGTGCTTTTGGCTGCTGTAGTATTAAGCATTGCAGGATTATACATCGCCCGTAATATGAACGTGGACGTATTTCCGGACTTGACGGCCCCAACAGTAACTATACTAACGGAAGCCCATGGTATGGAATCCGAAGAGGTTGAAAAACTAGTAACCTACCAGTTGGAGACTGCCATGAACGGCTCGCCAAATGTACGGCGAATACGTTCTTCCTCAGCTGCAGGAATATCCATAGTGTGGGTAGAGTTTGAGTGGGGAACGGACATTTACCGTGCAAGGCAGATCGTTAGCGAACGGATCCCAATGGTCAGGGAAAACCTACCATCGGGCGTAGGGACACCTACTATGGCTCCCATTTCATCTATTATGGGTGAAGTGATGCTTTTGGGGGTAAGCTCTGATAGCCTGTCCCCAATGGAGTTAAGGACACTTTCGGATTGGACAATAAGGCCTAGAATAAAATCAATCGGAGGAATAGCCAATGTAATAGTGATCGGAGGAGATTACAAGCAATACCAAGTATTGCCCAATCCCGAAAAGCTCAAATACTATGACATAAGCCTTGGGGAGCTTTTGGAAAAAGTCAAGGAAAGCAATGTCAATGCTCCCGGTGGATTTCTCAATGAATATGGCAATCAATATATTATAAAAGGTAGTGGAAGGGCCTATTCCGTGGAGCAGTTGGAAGAAGCTGTTTTAAAGAATGTCAATGGCCAGACATTAAAAATCAAGGATGTGGCAACGGTAAAGATCGGAGCGGCAGACAAAATTGGTGATGGCTCTTTGAATGCTTCACCTGCTGTCATCCTTACCATCTCCAAACAGCCGGATGTAAACACCCTTGAACTGACGGGGAGGCTGGATGAGGCCATTGTTGATCTTGAAAACACCTTACCAAAGGGAGTGGAAATAAAAAGCCATATTTTCCGACAATCGAACTTTATTGAGGCTTCCATTGATAACCTTAACCAAACACTATTGGAAGGGGCATTCTTTGTTGTGACCGTATTGTTCATATTCCTGATGAATTGGCGTACTACGGTTATTTCATTGATTGCCATACCAATTTCCCTATTGGTTTCCATCATTGTGTTGAAAATATTGGGATACACCATTAACACCATGAGCCTTGGGGGGATGGCCATTGCCATTGGAGCTTTAGTGGATGATGCGATCATTGATGTGGAGAATGTGTTCAAGCGCTTACGGGAAAACATAAAAAGGCCAATTGAAGAGCGGCTACCTGTTTTGACGGTGGTTAAAAATGCTTCCGTAGAGATAAGGAGTTCAATAATAATTGCCACCCTTATCATCATTGTATCCTTTGTACCCTTGTTCTTCTTAAGTGGTATGGAGGGAAGGTTGTTACAACCACTTGGAATAGCATTTATTACTTCTGTACTGACTTCCCTTATTGTCGCTGTTACGGTGACGCCTGTACTTTGTTCGTATTTACTGAAAAGCGAAAAAGTACTCTCCAAACAAGCTGAAGGTACTAAAGTTGAGCGATGGCTTCAGGCTCGTTATTCCGGTGCATTGGTGAGAGCGCTGAAGTTCCCCAAGGTAGTTATAGGACTGACCCTTGGAGCCTTTATCTTTAGCTTGATATTGTTTACCCAATTGGGGCGGAGCTTTCTTCCTGAATTCAATGAGGGCTCACTTGTAATCAGTGCGGTTGGAGTTCCTGGAATGTCATTGGAAGAAAGTAATAAGAACGGGCAATTGATTGAAAAACTGCTTTTGGAAATGCCTGAAGTGGAAGTGGTGACCCGAAGGACTGGACGTGCCGAATTGGACGAGCATGCACAAGGTGTAAATGCTGCTGAAATTGACGTTCCCTTCACGCTTGAGGACAAATCAAAAGAAGAGTTCTTTGAAGAAGTCCGGACAAAGTTGAGTGTAGTACCTGGCGTGAACATCACTTTGGGACAGCCTATCGCTCACCGTATAGACCATATGCTATCTGGCACAAGGGCCAATATTGCCATCAAGATTTTCGGTGATGATCTGCAACGCCTTTTCGAGCTGGGTAAAAACGTAGAGACCAATATCAAATCCATTGAAGGGATTGCCGACGTAGCTGTGGACCAACAGATTGAAGTCCCCCAGATCCGAATCACTCCAAAAAGACAGATGTTGGCTGCTTATGGGATGACCGTGGGAGACTTGATGGAACAGGTGGATATTGCATTTGCAGGCGAAAAGGCGGGAGAGATTTATGAGGGCCAGCAATACTTTGACCTCATTGTCCGCTTTCAAAAAGCATCAAGGAACAGCATGGAAATGATCCAGAACGCACTGGTTACTCTGCCCAACGGTGGAGAGACAACTTTGGACCAATTGGCAGAAGTCAGTTCGGTAAGCAGTCCTAATACGATTTCCAGGGAAGATGTTAGACGAAAGATAGTAGTCGCCGCAAATGTCCAAGGACGTGACTTGCGAGGTGTGGTGAGTGAGATTCAGCAGATTGTCGGTGAAAACATTGTGTTGCCTGACGGATATCGGGTGGAATACGGTGGACAGTTTGAAAGTGAGGCGAAGGCATCCCAATTATTGCTTATTACAGCGGTGATTGCCATTCTGATCATTTTCCTATTGCTCTACTCTGAGTTTCAGGATGTAAAACTTTCTTTCATCGTGCTGATCAATTTGCCCCTGGCTTTGATTGGAGGAATTTTGATAGTGTACTTCACTTCGGGAATTATCAGCATTGCCGCCACCATCGGCTTTATCAGTCTATTCGGCATCGCAACAAGAAATGGTATCCTGTTGGTTTCCCGATATGAGGACCTGAAAAAAGAGGGCTTGAAAGGAATGGAGCTGCTAAAAACGGGGGCATTGGACAGGTTAAACCCAATCCTAATGACGGCATTTACGACAGGGCTTGCCTTGATCCCTTTGGCACTGAAAGCAGGCGAACCGGGCAATGAAATACAAAGTCCAATGGCAGTAGTGATCTTAGGGGGATTGCTTTCGGCTACCTTACTCAATCTGATTGTAATTCCTTGCGTATATATGCTTGCCAATCGAAAGAAATAATTTTAAATTAAAACTGGTTGTTCAAACTTTTGAGCGACCAGTTTAACTCTTTTTGCCTTACATTTCTTCTACCCCCTCTATTTGAACAAGATATTTTCAATCAAACTCCATCAATTTCCCCATCATCTCCTTATCACTTTCATCGTCCAAAATGCTTTTTATATAAGCCTTAGTAGTTTTGATATCTGTATGCCCCAAAGATTCTCCCACATATTCAATTGAAGCATTATTACGTATGGCCATGGTGGCAAAGCTATGTCTAGCTGTATAAGTACTTACATTTTCAGAAATGCCGATTTTTTCAGCATATCTTTTCATGTGTTGATTAACCAATCTAGTAAAGTTCTGCTTTGCTTTTAGCTTATCCATTTCAGTCATCTCTTCATGGATAATTGGAAAAACATACTCATCATTTCTCCTCCTTTTACCACCATAGAATTTTATAACCTTTTTTGAGTGCTCCACTAATGGAACACGAATAAGCACTTGCGACTCTATAGTATCTTTTGTTTTTTCCCTCACAAATTCAATGTGATCTTTTTTTACATTCTTCCATTTGAGATATAGTATATCCTTCATGTTCATACCCTTGCACAGGTAAGAGAAGAACCAAAAATCCTTGGCCTTCCGTTGATGCTCGTTTTCTACATCTCCTTTAAACAATACCTTCAGTTGATATTTATCCAATGCTTTCTTCTTGTTACTTCCTTTGGGGATAACATATTTTCCTTTACCAAAAGGGTAATTATCTGTTTTCACCAAATTAAAAATGTGTCTTAAAGGTCTTAGATAGATGCCCACGGAGGTTCTTGTATTTCCTTTTTCAATCATCCAACTCTCAAAATCCTTCAACCATTTAGGAGTAACATCACCAAAATAAAGAACACTTGGGTTTCTCTTCTTTTTATCTTTCATGAATCTTTGAAGAGCTCCTAAACTTGTCTGATAGGCAATCTTACTTCCCACCCTACCTTCTTTGTCCAAAATATCTATCTTTTTCTGAAATTGATGAAAGATGTCTTTACTGTCTCCTTCTGGTCGGAATATTTCCTTTTCAAAAGCTTCAAATGTAAAGGTCTCCAATTGATTGGCTACCTCAATGAAATTATAAAGGACCTGCTCCAATTTAACCTTTAGCTCCTTTGCTTCTTTTCTGGGCCTAGTACTTTCAAAAACCTTTTCATACATCTCTGCTGTCATATCCATTCCTATGGGGTAGTATTTCCTTCGCTTGGGCCTTGGTGTATAGACTTTGATCTTCAAGGGAAAATATCCGTCTTCCTTGGGTCTTCTTAAATCTAGGTAAAGTGTCATTTCAAACTCACTTCCTGATCTTACAAACTTCGTTGATGCCATATTTTGCTAGTTTGGATTTGCACACAATTTGCACACAAATCGATCTAAAAACTTATAAATAAAGTTATAGAAGAAAAACTTGAAATCCTATATTTAGCTTATATTCAGTAGTTTATAAACATACTTACAAGTATAATACTAATACAAAATATAACTGTTAATCAGAGGGTCCTTGGTTCGAGCCCAAGTGGGCCACCCGATATACTTACTTGAAAAAGGAAAAATCTCAAGGAAAGAGGCTAGTAACTTATTAGGATTGAAAAACACCAAAACTTACGAAATTCTCACTGAAATGGTGGACCAAGATCTTATCAAAAAACAGGGCAAAGGGAGAGCCACTTACTACAAACTATAGTGGCTCCTCTCCAGACTTCCCCAAAACTATAAGCTTCTCTATCATTTCCATTTCTTCTAAAAAAGAGTTCGATCCACGTATCGCCAGCTCCACCTGACGGCACAAATCCTCATTTTGAGATTTTGTGCCGTTCTTATCAATAATTAAACCATTATCTATCGAGTGGACAAGACTAATCTTTTATTACCCTTATCATTAAGAATCTTTTAGTTCTTAATCGTTTATTTAATTTCACCACCTTTGATATCCCAGCTATCATTTTCAGAAATACCCTTAATGGAATTCTGAGGGTATAGTGCCCTAAAATTATGAAATGTCCACTGATTGTTCAAAATCTATGGATTTTGGAAAAAGGATATTATTCTCCAAATGAATATGCCTGTGCAGATCTTTTTCAAATTCATCAAGCAAAGAGTAGGTTACTTTATATGTATTACATGCATCCAATGGGGCCTTGTAGTTATTTGAAAGTTTTGAAATTTTTTCAAACCTATCTCCCTCAGCTTCATGCTCCTCCATCATCATCATCACTGGATTACTAACGCTTTTGAAATGTGGAGCCGGCAAAGACTCTTTTTCTTTCGACAATTTTATCATTTTCCTCACATAAGGAAATAGAATCAACTCTTCTTTCTTCATATGTGCAGTAAGCTCTCCAGCTGAAATTTGAAATAAATGATGTATCTCAAACAATTCGGGATGGGCTTTACCATGTACTTTACAGAGTTTCTCTAGATATTGTAAAAGCAGGGGTATCCTCTCTTCCACATACCGATGATGGTGCTTTTCAATATAATCAGCCAATGAATCCAATGGCCAATTTTTAAAATCTTCCTGCTTTTCACCTGAATTTCGAACGACTTTATCCAAAGCGGATATTACTTTATCAGGATCTAGGCCCTTGGCAAGGCATGCTTCCTCTATGGTACGCCCCCCTTTACAGCAAAAGTCTATTTTAAATGACTCAAAAACAGGCGCTGTCCGATAATCATCAGCTACGACTTCCCCGATTATATTTTTTTTCTCCAACATATTACTTTGATTTTAAGATCCTTTTATCTTTTATTTTATCGCACCACTTGTACTTTTGTTTTATACAAAGATATAACAAAAACAATAAAAGACAAAATTGTCCTTTATTGTTTTTGTGTCTCTAATACCTACTACAGAGCGATACGAGTACTAGGATGGATGAAGGAAAGGACGATTTAACAAAACCTTATTTTATTATTCTTTTTAGAGTAGCCCTTCCATCCGATACCTCCTTAGCAAGATCCTTAACACTCTTATTGACCAACATTTTAAATAAATTCTCACGTAGTCTTTTAAACTCGTGATGTATCGGGCAAGGATTTTCATTAGAACACTCTTTAAGACCAAGGCCACAGCCAACAAACCATTCTGCGCCGTCAATGGCATTAACTAAGTCAATAAGTTTAATCTCAGCTTGATTATTATCAAGATAAAACCCACCATTTGGCCCTTTTGAAGAATTAATGATTCCTAGCTTGGATAACGACTGCAAGACTTTGGCAGTAAAATTCTCCGGAGCATCAGTTTCTTCACAAATCTTTTTGATCCCTATTTTTTTTCCATCCTTACTAAGAATCCAAATGCAGATAACTGCTCTTATTCCATATTCACATGCTTTGGAAAACATATCATGATGGCTTACTATTTTGTCTATGGTAAAGTAATCCAAACACAAAGCCGAAAAGCCCTAAAGTGCCCAATGCAAAAACAGTATCTCCAACCACCCTTAACCAGCGAAAAGTCCCCATTAGAGGTTGTTGCAGAAATTCCGCTGACCGTGCATACCACATTCCTTCATTAACACTTGCCACAGTTTGCATCAGACCAACCGGTAAAAGACTCAATAACGCCATCAGTAACAAACCTATATTGATAGACCAAAATGAAAAACCTATCAGACGGTCATTCCACACCTGATCGCGGTATAGACTACGTAACACAAATAGCATTAGGCCAATTCCTAGCATGCCATATACTCCAAATAAGGCCGTATGGCCATGAAGCGGTGTGGTATTTAAGCCTTGCATATAGTAAAGGGCAATAGGGGGATTGATCAGGAATCCAAAAATCCCTGCGCCAAGAAAATTCCAGAATGCCACAGCAATTAGGCAATAAATTGGCCACTTATAATCTCTAAGCCAAACGGTCAGTTTGCTCAGACGATAGTTATGAAAAGCCTCAAATCCAATAAGTACCAAAGGAACTACCTCAAGAGCACTGAAGGTAGCCCCCAAAGCCATAACGGCCTTAGGCGTACCTGTAAAGTACAGGTGGTGAAAAGTACCCAATATCCCACCTGCCAGAAAAATAACTGTAGCAAAAATCACCGCTGAACTGGCTGATTTAATTTTAAGCAGCCCCATTCTTGTAAAAAGAAAGGCTGCTACCACAGTAGCAAATACCTCAAAGAAACCTTCTACCCAAAGGTGAACTACCCACCACCTCCAGTATTCTGCTATAGCTAGATTAGTTTGTCTACCCCACATCAACCCCGCCCCGAAAAAAAGCGCAATAGCAGCACATGAAATAAGAAACATGGTCAAGAGGTGTTTTTCCTGGGTCCTTTTTTGGAATACAGGCACCATAGGGCGAACCATTAAAGCCAGCCAAATAAACAGACCAATTAGCAAGAAGGCCTGCCAAAACCTTCCTAGCCCCACATATTCATATCCTTGGTGTCCAAACCAGAAATTGTTAACATAGCCTAGTTTTTGCATGATCCCCATCCACTGACCGGCCAGGGAGCCTAAAACTATCACTAAAAGTGCAATAAAAAGGAAATTCACACCTGCCCTTTGGAATTTGGGGTCCTTTCCTGTTAATGAAGGGGCAATATACAAGCCAGTGGCTAGCCAAGCTGTTGCAATCCAATAAATGGCCAACTGAACATGCCAGGTTCTGGATGCTGCATAGGGTAAAATTTCAGCAAGAGGAAAGCCATACAACAGATTTCCCTCTACCCCATAATGGGCAGTAATAACCCCCATCAGGACTTGAATGAGGATTAACAGGTTGACCACCCAAAAATACTTTTCAACTGCCCGCATTGAAGGAGTGATACGCTGTCGCATTAAAGGGTCCTCTTGGGGAGCACTGACCTCCTCTTCTTTATTCTTGGCATGATAAAATACCAGTATTCCTGTTCCCATTAGTAACATGATCACACTAAAACCTGTCCACAGGATCAAATCTCCAGTAGCTTTATTTCCAACCAATTCCTCTGCAGGCCAATTGTGCGTATATGTCACATTACTGTTTGGCCTTTCTGTAACACATGCCCAACTTGCCCAGAAGAAAAAAGCATTCATTTCTGCCATACGCTGGGTATCCTTAATCGCATTTTTGGGAATGGAATAATAATTTCTAAGTTCTTCCAGCTCACTCTCCTCGCTTCCCATAAACAGTTTCGAATAATAGGAGCTGAGTGCAGTAAACGCTTCATACCTTTTGGCAGAAATGGTAATGCGACCACTCTCTTGATTATAGGTATTTTCACGAAGTTCTTGTTGAATCTTTGCTTGCAATGCAGCCTGTAAAGGCCTATCCGCGTCATTGTAACTAGCAAACCCCTCCTGACGTGCCAGGTCATCCAGTAGGTACATAGCTTCACGATGGAGCCAATCTGCTGTCCAGTCCGGTGCCAAATAGGCCCCATGCCCCCAAATAGAACCAACTTCTTGCCCTCCCATTGTTTGCCAGGCATTTTGGCCATTTTTGATATCTTGACCAGAAAACAACAGATTACCATGTTCGTCTACTACCTGATCAGGTATGGGAGGTGCTTTTTGATATATTTCATAGCCGTAATAGCCCAATACAGCAAATGAAATCCCAACTACAAGCCCAAAGGCTATCCAAAGTTTTCTTTCTGTTTTCATAATGATAATTTTAAGATTTTAACACCTTTTTTTCTTTTATTTAATTAAATAATTCGTTTCTTTCATTCTCCTGACTTTTGCAACCAAGCCAACCAATAGCATAATAAACATAAGCAGTATAACCAAGCCATTGATTACAACAAAAACCTTCCTCAATGGAGGAATCTCCAATATGCTGGCTACCATCCTCGAGGCCAAACTAAATTCAAACACCATTATTCCCCACCAAAGCTTGTCATAAAAAACAGTTCCTCTTAGGTTTAAAAACAAAGGTAAAAGCTTTGGGGCATGCCCCCAAATCATTGAAAATGCAAAGCCAAGAAAAAAGGTATGTAGCAGTACATCGTAAAAATAAGGATGGCTGCTCCCGATCAACAACCATATACCATGACCTATCAACCAAGTATAGCCTAATAAAATAGCCAATTTGCAAAACCGATTTTCAGAACTGTTGGAAAGGACACCTTCATGTAAATCACTTACCAAAAACCATGTTCCTATCCCAACAATTGCGTATCCCATGAATATGGTCCCATTTCCATGAAAGGGAAGAAACATCCCAAAAAAGAAAATACCAAATAGGACCAATAGCACTGCCAAGTACCTGTTTGCCCAAGAACGCTCACTGCTCAATTGCAACCTTTCCCCAAAAATGGTCAAAAGTATGAAAGCCTCCCACCACGAACTTCCCATAGCTATCATATTACTTTTATATACCAATAAGTTGCCAGTAAGCCAGCACAATGCCCCTATTAGCATCATCCATTTTCCTGCTTTAGGATGATTCATTGACTGAAAATAGACCATAGCGATCAAGCCTATACTAGAAAGGATTAGAAGGACTAGGCCTACTGTCAATTCGCCTAAAATAAAAAAAACAGCTGAACTCATACTCAGAATAGGGACAATTGCCCACCCTTTCTGCTTCATCTCCAAGTTTCGTTCCATACTGATCAAGCTCCCCATAAAACCTCCGGTCATCAAGAGTCCATGAGCCATACTTATTCCTTGGCCAGGAAAAACAAAACAACCAGTTCGTAAAAATCCACCTGTAATCCCAGACACCAGCACCAAAAGAATGATCGGGAGCCCCCAGCCACCTTTTAATAATCGATTGATCATATTTTTAAAGGTTTTTATGACGAAACAACCTTAGTGATAGTAATAATGGCAAAATCACCCACACCAACAAAGCCATAAGGGCCACTATTGTACTCCAAGTAGACTCAAAAAAGTGTTTAAAAACCGCTCCACTATATCCCATTAGCGCCGCTGCTTCTGTACGCATCAACACCAAAACCCTCCCCAAATCCACAGGATTCAAAAAAGTTATCATCAAGACAACCTTTTCTATTGGGTAATCACTAAAATTATACATCAATAGCAAAACCACCCCATCAAATACCAGAATAAAGTAAGCCCAAATCAATAAAGACAAGCCCATACCTCTAGCTTTATCTTTAGCAACAACGCCAGCAAATATTGCCATTGACACAAAAACCCAAACCAAAGCCAATGCAACCAATAGCAGGCTCCAAGCTGCAGAACTCCAATGCAACCACCACAAAGCATATCCTAGCCCAATGGCTACTACCAAACTAAAAACAAGTCCCAAACCGATCAACAGGCTTCCCAAAACCTGCCCCCTTTGAACTGGCTGCGCCAACATCAGAGATACAAAGTCGGACATATTATAATAATATATGGTAGAGAAAATCATCACCAGCATAGGAACTACCAGCAAAACAAGACTCAACACACTCACCAAAGCCTTATCTTCCTGCCCTTCCAAACTAAATATCCCCATTATCACAAATAAGAAAAACAGGGCAAAAAGATGAATTATCCAATTTTGGAGGAGGTCTGTCAGAATAAATTTCGTCAGTTTATACATAAGCTTCTTTTGGGTTTAGCAAACAGGCCATTATTCGATTCAATCGCTGCTCGCTGGTTGTAGCTTTTAACTCTTCTATACTTTTATAAAACCTGACCCTTCCATCCATTAGATACAAAACATCAGAAGTTATTTCATCCAAGTCATTTAATATGTGAGAAGATATCAAAATCAGTTTTCCCTCTCTTCTGCTGGATTTAAGCTTTGAAATAAGAATTTCATTGGACAAAGGATCTAAGCCCGCCGTAGGTTCATCCATAATCAAAATTTCGGGACGGAAAAGGAAGCACAGTGCAGCACTGACCTTTTGACGCATTCCTCCAGAAAGTGCTCCCAAACGCTTTTTGCCCATCTCCTCCAATCCAAAATCGTGATAAAGTTCTTCATCGTAACCCTTTACTCCACTCCTGACAGACTTTACAAGAGCAAACAATTGGTCAACCCGCATATGTTCGGGAAACTGGTTTATCTGTGGCATATATCCTATTTGCTCCCGGTACCTATATTGACCATGAATATTTTTCCCATTGATCAGTACCCTTCCTGAATTGGGGATGACCAAACCCAGGAGTATCTTTATCAATGTCGTTTTCCCTGATCCATTTGGGCCGATAAGTGCTAGACATTGTCCCTTTTCAAATTTTATATCAATATGGTCAAGTACCGATAGCTTACCATATTTTTTCGTCAGGCCTTCAATACTAATCATAACTTATTGGTTTCATCATTGGTTTTTCATCCTGTAGTTGTTCCGGTATAATTTGCGGGAACAGTTTTTCTGCCAATTCCAGGCTTTTTACAATCAAACTATGTAACAACATCGATGCAGATGGAATCCGGTGGGTAATAATTGCAAATAGGTTTACGGGACGATAGGGCACATCCCCTATTCCATCTTTATCCAAATCATAGCCATGGTACTGGGACCAATAATTTCCTTCAAAATGATTTAGACTGGACTTGGAGTTAGTTAGAACCTCAAAAGTATTTCCAATGAAATTGTTTTGATGAATATTATTATCCACGCAATTGCCTTTAATATCCATTGCTTTCCCATTATGCGAAAATTCATTGAACCTGATATTTAACCTATTAGCACCCTCTGCATAAACTCCAACTGTATTATGTTGAAAATCATTCCTATGAATCAGTCCGTCAGAAATTTCCTTTAGTAAAATACCATAAGATGCCCCTCCCCAATTATTGCGAAAAACATTGCTGACCATTCTAATGTGTTTACTAAACATCACTGCTACACCTGCACCGTTCCGTTGAAAGATATTATTCTCATAGGTATCGTAGTTAGAAAACATGAAATGCAAACCATAACGCAGATTATCCTCACTGATATTCCCATAAATCCTGCTTTGGTCGACAAACTCGAGATATATTCCATCTCTATGTCCACTTACTATATTATTTTCAATAGCGATCTTTCTACATTTCCAAAGGTGAATGGCATTGCCCGCATAAGCTTCTTGGTCTGCCATACCGCTTATTTTATTGTTACGGATCTTGCATTCCTGTGCATTTTGCAGGTAAATCCCGAAAAAGGTGTTTATCAATTCATTTCCCTCTATGACCACCTGACTTACCTCTACAAGGCGAATAGCGGCTCTATCTTCAAGAAAATCTTCTCCTACATTCTTGAAAACCAATCCTTTTATCTGCACATTATTTGAAAAAACCTTTATAATCTCTCCTTTGAATCCCCCATCAATCACTGCATTGCCCTGGCCAATTATCGAAAGAGGTTTGGTCACCTGCAGGCCATACTCTTCATAGATCCCTGAATGGACAAACAGAGTATCATGGGCTTGAGAGTTCTCCAAAGCTTCTTTGATAGGCCTACTTCCATCACCAGGTCGAATATGCCAAACAGTAGCTTCAACCTCATAGGCCAAAAACAGGGCAAGAACCATCATCAATAGAACAATGCTTTTCATCAATCAAATTTTATGGCTTACTACTGACTAATTCTTCCCAGCTCATTAATTTTCCCTTTGGAGCAGCTTGGGGTAGAAATGCCGCGATGTTTCTTCCCATAGGACTCTTATACTCCTGAGAAACGGCAAATACCAGTGATGCCACCGGTTTCAATGTTCCAGTACCATCATAGGGTAAAGCCAGTATTTGTTGATAATCATTTGGCTGCTCCTGAATAAAGTCCATCAAACATTCCAAAGCATCAAACTTATACACCCTGTGTTTATCTGTAATCAATTCAGCACCAAAGCGCTTATCCACAATTCCCATCTTACAATAATGGCAGTAGTCTTCTCCAAACAGAATGGGCTCGGGACCTGAACTGCAACCAAATCCGATTATAACAAGCCAAACTATCATCAATTTAGCGGACACCAGTTTGCACATCATCAAAGTCTATTTTTGTTTACACATAAACCCTTTTTCCTTTTAAATAAAAGGCCCCTGCCCCTAACAAAATGGCCAAGCCAAGAAACACTCCTCCCCAGTTAGGATAAGACCGGACATAAAAATTAAGAAGGTCTTTTTCACCAAATAAGGGAGGCATATAATTCATATTGGCAATTTTTATAGGAGCATTTGGGTCTAGATTATGCCCATAATCGTACAGCCAAAGATAAAAGTCATAAATACCCAATGCTCCAAGTCCAATCATTACCAACACCCAGGATAAATAAAACCAAGGCCTATTGACTCCTATACAGATCAATCCAAAAGCCATCATTCCTATTACTACCCATGGAAAATATCTCAATTCAGGAATGGCATCGGGATGGATCGGCTTCATACCGATATAATGGTTCAGAATATTGATGTTTTGGATGATATGTTTATCATTTCCGGATATTTTATTGATCCAGATATACAAGTCTAGACCACCGGGAAATTGGGCTGCCTCTAAGGTAATTTTCCAAAGTGGCTGAAGAAACAATATTCCTAAACACAAGACTGCACCTAGCATTAGAAATTGGGCAATATGACTTTTACCATTCACGGTTCAATTATTTAGACTTGTTTTCCAATTGTTCATAAAACTTTTCCGCTTGTTCCTGGTTTTCCCTTAAAGTTTCATTCAATCCCCATTTCAAAGGAACATCTGCTCCTTTTGCTGAAACACGGGCGTAACCGGACATCTCTTGGTGCAACGCAGAGCAGAAATCCGTACAGTAAAAAGCATATACTCCCACTTTCTTAGGTTCCCAAAGTAAGGTTTTCGTCTGGCCAGGCATCACCAACAGTTCTGCGTTAGTTGCCCCTTGTATCGCAAATCCATGGGGCACATCCCAGTCCTGCTCCAAATTAGTCACATGGAAAAACACCTTGTCCCCCACTTTGAAGCCTTCAATATTGTCCGGGGCCAAGTGACTGCGCATAGCTGTCATATAAACATGAACCTCATCACCTTCTCTTACCACCTTAGTTTTACTTTCTCCCAAGGTCGCATAAGGGTGGGCGTTTTCTTCAATATTGTAAAACTTCTTGGAGTTTGGTTTGACTTTATCCGCCCTTATGGCCTGTGCATAATGCGGTTCCCCTTTCGTTGGGAAATCCAGTAAGAGTTTCATTTTATCTCCACTTATGTCAAAGAGCTGGGCTGAATGTGCAAGTTCTGGTCCTGTAGGTAAATAACGGTCCTTGGTAATCTTATTCATTGCCACCAAATATTTCCCTTCTGGTTTCCTGGTTTCTCCTCCTGGAATGACCAAGTGACCCGGAGAATAAAATGTAGCTTCCCTATCCAATATCTCAAGATTGTCCACATTCCATTTGACCACTTCAGAGGAAATAAAAAAGGTTGTATAAGCATTTCCACCTTCATCAAATTCGGTATGCAAAGGACCTAGCCCTGGTTTTTGAAGTATTCCATGAAGCCCTGCATCGTAATTGATGACTGGAATCCCTTCTATTTCCCCATCAAAGTTCTTTTCTTCAATAGCTTTCATGATTTTACTAAAAGAATATACCGACATGTCTGCTGATAATTTACCATTACCCACAATATATTCCCCTGAAGGGTCCACATCACAGCCATGTGGGGATTTGGGAACAGGAATGAAATAGACCATTTCAGGACAGTCCTCAGGCTTCAAAATCCTTGTCATCTTCATTTCTTGGGAATGGGCAATCCCTGTACTCTCATCCATAAGATTATGGTAATAGGAAGTAGGTCTTTCTGTAAATTTACCAGCAGCAACATACTCTTCTGCTTTCTTCCAGTTGATAATTGCCATAAGGTCTTTATCTTTTTGGGAAGCATTCACTTCCAAAAGGGAATGCGCTTGCTCAGAATTATAGGTGGTCAGAAAACTCCAACCATGGGATACTGCTTTTCCATTTCTTGCCAGATCATAGTTGAACCCTGGCATTTCTATCTGAAATGCCAGTTCCATGGTTCCATGATCTTGATCCAAGGACACATAGTTGATCAACCCCTTGAAATTTTCTTTATAGGTATCGATAGGGACATCCTTTTGTGGAATAGGAATGCTAAACCGTGTTCCGGAAACCAAATACTCCGAGTTTTCCGTGATAAATGGCGCACAATGAAGGCCGGCGACATCGGGAATTTCAAGTATTTCGACCGTTTCGAATGTACTAAGATCCACCCGGGCAATGCGAGGGGTGTTGTTCCCGTTCACAAACAGCCATCTTCCGTCAAACTCTCCATTTTGTTGGGAAAGCTCTATGTGATGGGAATCATCCCAAGGAACAAAGCCATAGGAGGTATTGAACATAGGCTTACTCTCTTCACTATAACCATAGCCGTTTTCTGGATATTGGGAAAAAACAGGCACCTCACGCAACAACCTTCCGGATGGCAATCCATAAACAGTAATCTGCCCACTAAATCCCCCTGAGAGAAAGGCATAGAATTCATCATACTCACCAGGAGCTATATACACCTGCTCCGCGGCATCTCCTTCGATAACCGTCGTTGCATTTCTTTGCCCGCAGGCAACCACAAGGGCCATCCCCCCCATAATGGTTACCAAACTTATGATCATATTTACTTTTCTAGTTCTCATTTTCTTATTCTGTTTAAAAACACTAAATCAAATGGCTCCATCTTTTTCTCCGGTCTTGTCCAGATCGTTTCGACGTAAAAATTCAAGAATATCCCGGGCATCCTTCTCTTTTACATTTTGGTTAGGCATACGCGTTAGGCACTCCTCCAAAAGTTTTTGAGCCTCGGGATCCTTGTCCAACATCACATCGGTATTAGTAATCATGTTCATGATCCATTCGGGTTTTCTACGATTGGTAACCCCCTGAAATCCGGGTCCCACTACACGCTGGTCTGTAAGTTTATGACATGAGGCGCATTTCATGTCATAAATAGCCTGTCCTTCAGCCACCATGGCAGCATCAGGCTCATCTGAGAGCTCCACATCAGTGATGCCACCTACCCCTTTTCCTTCTTGAATAGAACTGGGCAGTTCACTCTTTATTTCTGTTCCCGTATCAGTTTTCTTTTCTTCGCCCCCTCCCCCTGATCCACAGGAACTGATCAGTGATGTGACCAATAGAATTAATGGTAAGATTCGTTTTTTCATCGTAAGCTGGATTTTTGGTCAAGATTTGTTTTTACAATTTTATAAATGGATATTGTTGTTCATGTAAATGGCAGCAATTGCTTATTAAGAAGAACCCGTTTGTTAAATAACAGATAAACCAACTGTCCTGCTACCCCCAATACTAATAAACACGATGCTGCCCAGAGTATCTCATGATAGGCTGGCATAGCCCCCAAACGAAAAGCATACATTCCACCTTGGACAAAAAGCAGTGCTTCTGTTCCTAAAAAACCAAGCAACCAGCAAGCCAAGGCCCAAACCGGATAATCCACCTTAAGCCAATGGTATAGCATTAAAAGCCCCCAAGCACTCACTGCACCTATCATAAACAAATGAATATAACCAACTATTAGGGGCCGGACAGTAGTGGACATTTCTACGGCAAAAGGTGTAATGAGTGCTATCTGAAGCAAAACTTTCAAACTCAGAGAAAACAATCCGAAATAAAATAGGTACTTTGCTATTTTCTCAAGCCCGTCAATAGTTACTTTAATTGATTTCCAAAACATTCCTATCCACATACCCACAGCAATCGCCTGAAAGAGCACTCCTGCTGAATTGAGCAGGTAAAAAACCGAATGCCCATAAGCCCAAAATAGTATATGAAAATAGGTCAATAAAATACTTGCCACGTACAAGCCCAAAAAAAGCCGAAATTTATTGCCAGTATCTTTAAATTTTTGCTGACCTATGAATATCATCAACAAACCTATGGCCACCGTCAAAAACCAACCGTTAAATTGAAAATGAAGGTAAAACTGAATAGCCGCTTGGTATAGCATAGAACCTTTGCCAATCAAAGCCATAATGGGGCCAATTGCCAAGACGCCGAGGGTAGAAATTACCATACAGCACAATCCCATCCGAAACCAATAGTTGAGACTTTGATTCCCTGTCCTCATATCTCTCCAGATCCCATAAACAAAGAAGTAACTACCTACTATATGGATTGTTGAAAAACTGATAGAAACAGGACCATATCCCTCTATGGGGAAGCTGACCATCATTCCAAGTACAGAAAGCTGGGTGATATAAAACAGCCTTTGATAATAAGAGGCATTTTGTTTTCCTTTCGGAACCAACCTATCTACCATCAAAGCATAAGACAACAAATAAGCCCAGCCCAATAAAGCCACATGGGAATGCCCATGAAGCCAATTTCGGTAATCTATCCAAGAAATTTCCCAAATAAATACCATCCGCAACAACAGGCCCATTACGGCGGCCACCAAAAAATTAAATAGTACCACTTTAGTCCATGATCTTCTCATATGACATCTTGTTTCCTTTAATACAACATTCTTCTCAATAATTAACAAATATTATTCCGCACAAATAAACATTTACGTTATTTAATTTGTGTAATAAATATTATATCCGATTTATATTGCTTTCAAAAGCAATCGCTTTTGGAAATAGAATAGCACTTTCAAGGAAAATATGTAAATGAAGCTCTTTCTCAAACTCATTTAGTAATGCGAATGCCACCTTGTAAGTCTTGCAGGCATCCTTTGGTGGACAATAATCAGATGTCAAGTTTCTAATCTGTTTGAAATCATCCACATCCAATTCATGCTCTCTCATCATTTGCAACACATGGTATTTGACCGATCTAAACCTAGGATCATCCAAACTACTTCCCTCATTTGCCAATTGGACCATTTTTCTGATATAAGGAAAAAGTATTAATTCTTCTTTCAATAAGTCGCTATTAAGCTCACTAGCTACCTTACAAAAACCTCTATAAATATCCAGCAATTCTATATGATCATCTCCGTGTAACCGGCACAGCTTATTCAGCATATCCAAAAGCACGGGAACCCTTTGCTCTATATAACTATGGTGCTTCTTTTCAATATAATCTGCCAATAAGTCTATGGGCCAAGTGAAAAATTCCTCTAAGGAAACGCTCTCTTCCGACTGTATTAATCCCAAAGCCTTCATTAGATTACCAGGCTCCAATCGAAAACCCGTACAGTCATTTTTAAAGACCTGAAAGATAGCTGCATTAAGATTTTCAGACACCAACTCATCATTTGGTTTATTGTTAAAAGTCATCATAAAGCTCACTATTAAGATTAAAACACCTTTTTATCTTTTATATACTTAAAATATAATCATCCCCAGATCTTCTTAATATTATTTGTCAATCTTTTATTAATACTGACCCGTCCGAATTTTCAGAAACAAGAGACATCTTCCCCACATATTTCTATCTATAAAGTTAAGTTTTATTTGAATAAAAGACAAATTTGTCTTTTATTATTATCTATCATTAATCCATTCTACAAAACAGGTATTAGTTTCTGATAGTTTTAACCGGTACAGTTCTATATTTTTTGGTAGACCAATGGCTATTTTTTCCTTTATCCAAAGTATCAATCTCTCAGCAGTTGGCTCAAATGGTAACCATAAAACATCCTCTCCACTAATGGCAAATCGCTTAATATTTTGATGGTTGTCTTTCAGTACCAGTCGATGGTCCAGTAAAATGATCACTTCCTTTTCTACCAGCTCCTTGATCACATTGAAGTCAACAAGCATATCTGTGCCTTCTGCCAATTCCCCTGTGATACTTACTTCCAACTTATAACTATGTCCATGCAAAAAAGAACATTTACCCTTATAATCAGAAAGCAAATGGGCCATTTCAAATTCAAATCGTTTAGTTATGCTCAGCATGCTCTTCTAATTGATCTTTAAAGGATTTGCACATAACTTCAGCTACATCCAATAAATTCTGAAGTTCTATACCAGATTTGCTGGCTAGTTTGCGTTCAATGATGATTTTCCATTTTTCCACCTTACTACTTACCTGATTTATTAATGTTATTTGATCTTTACTGAAAATCAACTTGTTCATTTCTTTTTGAAGAGATGTCCTAATTTCCAAAAATTGAGGAACTTCCTCTAAGGAACATTTACCCATTTCCTTAATACCTTCACTTATATTCAATGGCGGATTAGATATTTCGAATTTCACAAGTTCCTTTGCCAATTTCCGTGCAAATACCACTCCTTCTGTCAATGAATTGGATGCCAATCTGTTTTTACCGTGCAGTCCTGTGGATGCACATTCTCCCAAAGCATAAAGCCCTTCCAAACTGCTCCTTCCCAGTAAATCAACTACTATACCTCCACACTGGTAATGTGCTGCTGGTAATATGGGCAACAGATCTTCAGCAGGATGAAAGCCCAAACCAAGGCAATTTCCCACTACTTGTGGAAAATTCTTCTTCAAACATACACTTCCCAAATGACGGGCATCCAAATAGAGATAGTCTACTCCCTTACTGGTCATTTCATTTTCCATCAAAGCACAGATGATATCTCTCGTCGCCAGCTCCCCCCTCTTGTCCCCTTTCCATAAAAACCGTTCACCCTGATCATTGACTATATGTGCTCCTGCACCTCGCAAGGCTTCAGTGAGCAGTAATGCCCTTCCGTTCTGCCTATCATATAATGCGGTGGGATGGAATTGGTAGTAGTGCATATCCCTGAGCTCCACTCCCGCCCTACTGGCCATGGCCACTCCATCCCCTGTCGCGATTTCAGCATTGGTCGTCCTGGCAAACAATCGCCCACAGCCACCGGTCGCCAGAATGGTAATGTCTGAATGGATGATCACAGGATTCCCATTGGAAAGGTCAAAGCCTTTAATGCCGCAACATTTCTCGAGTTTTCCTCCATATTCAAAAGAAATCCCCCATAAATCCTTGGCCAGATAACCGGATAAGACCTTTATCCGATCATGGATAATGACACAATTCCATAGCACTGAGAGCACTTCTTTTCCTGTCCAATCCTTTTGATGGACTATTCTAGGATGGGCATGTCCTCCTTCCATGCCCAATTGATAATCTCCGAGGGTTTCTTTGTCAAATTTCACTCCCAATGTTTCCAACCAGTGTATCGCCTCAGGTGCTTTCCTTACAAAATAATCCACTACGGCTGCTTGATTTACCCATCTACCTGCTCTAAGGGTATCATTGAAATGAGATTGGAAGCTATCATGATCTGGACTCATCACGGCGGCCATTCCTCCTTGAGCATGCTGACTGTTACTGTTTCTGTCAAAACTTTTATCCAACAGGGTAATTCGATATTCGGGATATAAATGAGCCATTTCCAAAGCACAGGATAAACCCGCTATCCCAGTACCTACAATCAGTACATCCGTATGAATCAGGGTCTCTTTCATTTTCAATCTAAGCTCAACATGCGTTCAATAGGCCTAAGAGCGGATTTCATAAGGCTTTCGTCCAACTGTATTTCCGGTTTTCCATGCAGCAGGCATTCATATATTTTTTCCATCGTATTCATTTTCATGAAGGCACATTCGCTGCAAGCGCAACTATTATTGTCCTTTGACGGGGCAGGAATCAGCAGCTTCTCAGGAGCCCGTCTTTGCATTTCATGAAGTATGCCGTGCTCAGTGGCTACTATGAAAGTGTCCTTATCGGAGTCTTGCACATAGTTTAACAAGGCAGAGGTAGAACCTATAAATTCAGCCACTCGAATTACATGATCTTCAGATTCTGGATGGGCTATCAATCTTGCAGCGGGGTATTGTTGCCAAAGTTTCATGAGCTTCTCCATTGAAAAAGCCTTATGAACCATACACTCTCCGTTCCAAAGCACCATATTCCTACCTGTTTCCTTGATCAGGTAATTCCCCAAGTTCTTATCAGGAGCAAATAGTATCTGCTTATCTTCAGGAATAGCCTGGATCACTTTTAGTGCGTTTGCCGAAGTGCATACCCAATCACTCTCTGCTTTGACCTCTGCAGAACAATTAATATAGGTCACTGAAATGTGATCAGGATATTGCATCTTCCATTCCTTAAAGGCCTTTCCGGTACAGGAGTCTGCCAACGAGCATCCGGCATCCAAGTCAGGCAACAAAACCTTTTTGGACGGATTGAGTATTTTGGCTGTTTCTGCCATAAAATGCACCCCAGCAAAGACAATCACTTCCGCATCACTGTCTCTGGCCTTTCTGGACAAATCCAAGCTGTCCCCTACAAAGTCCGCCAAGTCTTGAATGGCTGGATCTTGGTAATAATGTGCCAGGATTACCGCATTATAATGCTGTTTTAATTGATGTATCTTTTCTAATAATTCTTCCATGAATACACTTACTAATGTTCTTCCGAAACCAAAACAAAGTGAAACAATTGATCGACTGATCCCTATTTCTCCATTTTTTCCGCAATAAAAACCGTCCTGCTTTTATCTTCAGAATTGGAAGGCAAAGCTATAATACAAGTCTAATAGGCACTAATTATCAAGCATTTAATTTCGGACAAAAAGGTATGATTTTAATCATAAGTATCTATGACTTTTTCACTATTTTCCACTTATAGCAATTGATATCTTTGAAAGGTTTCAAATAATTTTCAACCCATCATTTATGGAACATTACGTCATCAAAAGGAATGGAAACTATGAACCCTTTCGGGCCTTCAAAATTGAGGATGCTCTAAAAAAAAGCTTCAAGAGCATTTCTGCCTCCTATAACCCTACTATCTATAAAGAGGTTATTAATCTGCTACAATCCCGAACCACTTGGGCTGTAGAGGAAATTCAGGATATAATTGAAAAATCCCTATTTAAAAATGGGGACTTCGATGCCATGCGCTCCTTTATGCTCTATCGACACACAAGAAAGCTTCAACGTGAACATATCCAAGGACTAAATGAGGACACAACCTATATCGATAGCACCCAAACCATCGAGGAATACATTAGCAGAACGGACTGGAGAATAAAGGCCAATGCGAATACTTCCTATTCCAATGCAGGACTGGTCAATAATGTGGCAGGAAAGATTATCGCTAACTTTTGGCTAGACAAAGTATATTCTAAGGAAGAGGGATATGCCCACCGCAATGGGGACATCCATATACATGATTTGGACTGTCTTACTGGATATTGTGCAGGATGGAGCCTGAGGGTGCTCTTGAATGAAGGATTCAATGGTGTCCGAAGCCGAGTAGAAAGCCGTCCCCCCTCACATTTCAGGGAAGCCCTGGGACAGATGTCTAACTTTTTGGGCATACTACAAAGCGAATGGGCCGGTGCTCAGGCCTTCAGTTCTTTTGACACCTATTTAGCTCCTTATATCTTTAAGGACCAGCTAGAATATGAAGATATTCTAAAAGCCATCCGAAGCTTTGTCTATAACCTCAATGTCCCTGCCCGGTGGGGACAATCCCCTTTTACCAATATTACCCTGGACTGGGAAGTTCCTGATGATTTGAAAGATCAAATACCAACTAAAAACAACCAGCACCTATTCAAGGGACTGACACCTGATAGGCTATTGGAAAAGGCCCGTAATCGGGGGGTAAAATCATTAGAAGAACTAAAATACAGTCACTTTAAGCCCGAAATGGACTTAATCAATAAGGCTTATTATACAGTAATGACAGAAGGTGATGCTAATGGTCAGCCCTTCACCTTTCCCATCCCTACGGTCAATATTACCGAGGACTTTGATTGGCACGGACCAAACACTGACTTGCTATTTGAAAATACCGCAAAGATCGGTTCTTCCTACTTCCAGAATTTCATAGGAAGTCAGTATATCATTGATGAAAAAGGGGAGAAAACTGAAAACCCTAATGCTTATAAGCCCAATGCCGTCCGAAGTATGTGTTGCAGGCTTCAGTTGGATTTACGTGAGCTCCTAAAAAGAGGCAATGGATTATTTGGCAGTGCAGAAATGACTGGAAGTATCGGAGTGGTAACCATTAATATGGCCCGTTTAGGCTATCAATATGCAGGTAATGAACCTGAATTATACAAAAGACTTACTCAGCTATTGGACATGGCCAAATCTACTTTGGAGAAAAAAAGGAAGTTTATCCAAGAAATGTATGACCGTGGACTTTATCCCTATACCAAAAGATATCTAAGCCATTTTCGCAACCATTTTTCCACTATTGGGGTAAACGGGATGAATGAAATGGTACGCAATTTCACCATTGATCAGGAAGACCTTACCGGAAATTTCGGGAAAAATATGACTTCAGAAATGCTTGATTTCATCCGAAAAAAAATGAGGGAATTCCAGGAAGAAACAGGGAACCTATACAACCTTGAAGCTACCCCTGCGGAAGGGACTACCTATCGCTTCGCCAAAGAAGACAAAAAGAGATTCCCGGACATTATACAGGCAGGACACGAACCAAACATATATTACACCAATAGTTCACAAATTCCAGTCCACTTTACTGACGATCCTTTTGAAGCCTTACTGCTACAGGATGAGTTGCAGTGCAAGTATACGGGAGGAACGGTACTCCATCTTTATATGAGGGAAAAAATCTCCTCTGCAGAAGCATGTCGGTCCTTGGTTCGTAAAGTTATTTCTAATTTCCAACTTCCTTATGTAACAATTACACCTGTATTCAGTATTTGTCCAGTCCATGGCTACCTCCAAGGGGAACATGAATACTGCCCAAAATGTGATGAACAACTGTTTATTGAAAAGCTTCAAAAAGAATCAAACGAGAATAATTATTCAAATTAAAAATGAAAAAACCATGAAAAATCAAAATACACAAAAAAGGGAAAATCAATTAAAAAACATTTCCAATCGTACCAAATGCATGGTATACACCAGAGTCATGGGATATCACAGACCAGTAGAGAGTTTTAACTTAGGAAAAAAAGGTGAACATGCAGAGCGCACACATTTTATTGAAGGGAATTCCTAGGCCAATATATAACATCACTCCATTTACGTTATTGGATTACCCAGACAAGACAGCCTGCATTATTTGGTTCGCAGGCTGCAATATGCGTTGTGGATATTGTTATAACCCGGAAATCGTCCGTGGAAAAGGGAAACTAAATATAAACCAAGCCTTAGAATTCATTTATTCCAGAAGAAAGTTATTGGATGGAATAGTATTTAGTGGTGGTGAATGCACTTTACATCCTGAGCTATACCCATTGATCAAGACCTGTAAAAAGCTAGGCTTCAAAGTAAAGCTAGACACCAATGGAAGTTTGCCAAAAAGGTTAAAACCATTACTTGACGAAGGCCTTATAGACTATGTAGCCATGGATTTCAAAGCGCTTCCCGACCAATATAAGAAAATCACAGGATCAAATCTTTATCAAGAATTCGAACAAAGCCTACATCTGTTACAAAAAACTGGGATTGACTTTGAGATAAGGACTACCGTACATTCAAAGCTTATTGCCCATGACAGCCTCAAAAAAATGGTTAACCATTTGGAAATGCTCGACTATAAAGGGAATTATTATATCCAGCCATTTTTGAACAATACACCAACTTTGGTCCCCCTCCCCAAATCAAAAGGCATTCAAAACCTTTCCTCATTATCCACTTCAAAAATAAATGTGGTTTTGCGTTAAGTAAATAAAATTATATGATTATCCGTTATTACACTAGTAAACTTATTTCTCACAGCCTGTCCCGGTTTATCGGGAGATTCCACAGATTTACACAGAATAAAATATCGTTTCTTTGGACTTTTATGTTCTTACTGAAAGAATAGCTTATTTACAAAAAGCTACTGGTGTCTTTGCGGATATACAGATAAAATTATATGATTCCCATTTTCAAACCAGCAGTTTTATTCCTCACAGATTTTCAATAACTTAATTAATTATTTCCGTGAAACAGGTGTCATTTTTGAGAAAATGTTTTGAAGGCTAATACTTACTAGTGGAATAGCGAATATACAGATAAAATTATTAATTCAACAATATAATCAAAAAGAGCCAAGGCGATTGCTTTTGCAGATTGAGTACTTTTTCCATGGATTTTCATCAAATCTGGCATCAAGGGTCGTGTGTCAATCAAATTATATTTTGTCGGCTCATCTTTCGACCAGTCCCTATTTGATTATAGGGATGGTATTGAATTTTTCCATCCTGTTTCCTGTACTTTTACGGGACATTCCTGAATATATGCAAGGTACAAGAAACAGTGCCGAATGTTTTTAGTAGTTCCAGTAATTCCAGACAATGCTTATAATTTTGCTAACACCTTACCTATGGCTATTGATGTATTCCCATATTTCACGACCTTGATCCTGATCCTCTTTCACTCAGCTTATACTTTTACAATACTTTTTAATTCAATGGTTATTGCCATAGGTGGTTGAATTTGATGATCTACCAAGATTCGATTATCATTATCTTGCTGTTGTCATTTTCGAAATTGTATCCTCATATGGAGGAGTAAATAAGTTCAAACAGTTTTTCAACCTTATCTAAAGGATGGCTAATTGCTTTTGATGATTTTTTGGGTTATTGCGATTTTCAAAAAGATTTACATCAACCAAATCGTCAATGTTTCCTTTTGATTTTCATTAGAAAAAACTGATATAATTATCATCTGTCCAAAATCTCAACAAATAATACATCCCCCAACCAATGAATCCAATCAAAATGGCCCATACCCATGATGGGATGCCCTTGGGAGTTTCTGATCCGGTCACAACAAATAAGTCCTTTCGCTCACTACCGTATGCATTAATAGTAAGGGTCACATTTTCGTCCACAATATCATTTTCTTTGAGGCCTACCAGATCGATTGCGGGACCATTCCGAACTTCAAAGTTAACTTCTCTGACCCCTTCAATACCATCAGTGGATTTGGCCACAATTTTCAATTTGTGCTTACCATCAGGAATCTTGGTAGTATCCAACATAAACTTTACAGGAGGATGAAATTCACCAAATGGAACCTGATCATCATCCAGAAATACTTTTACCTTTCTATGATTTTCCATTGTATTCATCTTCTAAGATTAAATTTTTAATGTGTTTTTCGGATTTTTCTCCGGGCTTGATGAGGAATTTAAGGCTAAATGCCAATGCCAGAATTACCAAAATCAGGGCCACTGCAGTAATGATATAATCCACCTGTCCCTGGGGACCAACACCATGCGTGATATTTTCAAGCATTATGGGCTGCTGCTTCCGGCACACTTCACAGGCCATGGAAGTCAATGGCATGAATATCCACACCACAGGGAATAATCTAAATACTTTTTTCATCATGATCCTATTTTTGTGTTTTGTTAACCATTTCTCTAATCTGTCTTACCAGATCTGTACTTACTTTGGGGGCATTATTTCCCCAACTACTTCTTTCGTGATTAACCAGTACAGCGATTTCCTCATCTGTCAACAAATCTGCAAACGGGGGCATTTGTCCATAATCAGGCCGTGCATCATAGCCCTGCAAAATAATCTGGATCATCACTTGGGGATCTTCATCGTTGACAATAGAGCTACCTGCCAAAGGTGGAAAAGCTCCTGCTACCCCCTCACCGTTCCCCTGATGACATGCTGCACAGTTATTGGCATAGACCATTGCCCCATCAGGAAGCAGTTCATCAGTTTCTCCCTTCCTTTGATCCTTCCCCACTGCAGGGATAAAGGTCGTTTCCAGCACCGGTATACTTGTCTGCTTAAGGGATTTCAGGTAAGCTACTAGATCCAGTACTTCCTGTGTGGCCACAACTTTTCCTGGACCGGCCTTAAAGCTCTTGGGTACTTCCAGTACAATCTGTCCCTCCCTTACATTGTCCACATGGTCGAACAGCCAAGGATAGGATGGCATGATTGATCCTTCCACGACTGATCTGGGATTGTACAGATGCAGCAGGTGCCATTGATCTCCAGGCTGCCTTTGTCCAACATTGGTGAGATCCGGACCTGTCCGTTCACTTCCGAGAAGGGACGGGGATTGTCTCCAGAAATCCATGCGCTTTTTTGAATAGTAATAGTCCGACGGCATTGAAGGTCTTTGTCCCCATATTTTATCCATTTCTATCCCCCGAACCTGTTGGGTATGACAAGCCACACATCCTTCACTTATAAAAAGGTGCATTCCTCTTAATTCTTCCGAAGTCATTGGCTGTTCCGCTGGTAGTGGAGCATTGTTTTCCTGCAATTGAAAAGCTGGAAAAACAGCAATAAACAAACTTAGCACAACAAATATCGTCAAAATTGTCACCAATAATAGTTGGTGGTTTTTATGAAAATCTAGCATATTCATCTTTTTTAACCTTAACTATTTTAGTATTCCTCTTTCTGCCGATTCGATACCCATTTACCATTTGGTAAAGGTTATAGCCAAATACCAAATGGGAAATGAACATTAATGAACCACCGACAGCCCTCCAAAGCCAGTAAGGGGCCATCAACCTTACCGAGTCAATGAACGGTTGTCCATCAACCCAACTCATTCCTTTTTCAGTCCCACCGATCATTAGAGAGAACATATAAATCACAAGACCTATGAAAGCGAACCAGAAATGCATTCCTACGGCCAGTTGGTTGGGCTCCTTTCGGGTAAGCTTTGGAAGAAGGGAATACATCCCTCCCCAAAGAAAAAAGCAGATGATTCCGTACATGGTCATATGGGAATGGGCCACATTAAAATCCGTAAAATGCCATATGTAATTAGTAAATCGAAATGCCTGAAAACTACCTTGGGTGGAACCAACAAAGTAAAAAATTACCCCTACCAACATAAAGGGAAGGACATAGGAATCTTCTATCGCCTTTCGGCTACCTTTCATGGTCATCATGAAATTGGTGGTACCCGCCAGTACAGGAATAAACATCCCTGCACTGAACACGATTGCAACGGTCTGTAACCACCAGGGCAATGGACTGAACACAAAGTGGTGGGTACCGATCAACGTATAAAACAGCATTTGGGTCCAAAACGCCAGTACACCTAAGCTGTATGAATAAATTGGCTTGTTGAGCGAAGCGGGAAGATAATAATAAACCAATCCCAATGTAAAGGTCATGAACCACATCCCCACTCCTTGATGCATATAATATCCTTGGATAACTGTCTCTCCTAAACCTTCCTGATAAAACGGGAGGTACCCTATAATGGCCAGCACCGTTGTCCATGTCAATGCCGCTAGTATAAACCAGTTGGAAATATAGATTTCAACCGTATTTCTTAAGGAAATGGTCTTATAAATATTAATTAGGGCCAATATCAGACCAATTGCAAATAGCAACATGACTGGCCAGATGTATTCCCGATACTCTCCCCCACCATTATTGAGCCCGTTCATCAGCGCAATATTGCCCAGGACCACACAAGCATTAATCAAGTAAAATGTCCACCAGCCTAATTTATAACTGAAGATCGATCTGTTGGAGGTACGGCTTACGACAAAATATCCCAATCCTAACATCCCTAAGGATGCCCAGCCCCAGAAAACTGTATTGGTATGTACCGGCCTTAACCTACCGAAGGACAACCAAGGCTGTTGGTCCATTTCAGGCCACACAAATTTCATTCCCAAATATTGCCCCATCAGGGTCCCGAATATCAGCCAAAAAGCTGCAGCTACTACATATGCTATTATCAGGCGGATTAATCTATCATCTGTCTCTACTTTCAACTTCCCTGACTTTTTATCATCCACCAAGGGGTTATGAGGGCTTTTCGTGATTTTCCTGATAAGCCCCTTTTCATCTTTAAAGTTGAGCTCACCTCCTATTTCATTTCCCCTCAAACGATACAAGCCGGCCTTCTTTCTTCGTTCTAGCAGTTCATCAACTTCCTCTCGTTCCAGATTGATGAGAACAGACTTAAGGTCCTCCCTTTCATTTGTCCATTTCACCTTTTCGGAGACATTCATTAGCTTATTTAGCCTGACCACCATCAGATAAGCTAATACCACAAGTACTAAAACTGACAATAATACCGTCCCGATTACTCCCGGTTGTGTAGACCATGTGGAAGTATCAATTTCTACTTTTCCCTGGGCAATGACGGTTCCAGTCATGACCATTGTTCCTGCCAGCCATACCAATATTTTAAACATATCCTATTAATGATTTTATTTTAGCACATTAAGACCTTTTTATCTTTTATTAAGATTTTCCAAGATCATCAAAATCCTTTGATCAGTTTTTCGAATTATATTAACCTAGATAAGGTAGCGCTCCCCTGTGACACTTCTTCGGCAAGCTCCTTGAGTGTCATTTTTGTGAGCATATTGGTCAGCTTGTCCCTTACGGTTTTAAACTCATGGTGTATAGGACAAGGATTAGCTGCTGAGCATTGCTTCAGTCCCAGTCCACATCCACTAAAAATACTATCACCATCTATGGCAATCACCAAATCGATCAATCGTAGATTTTCTTGGGCAGTGTTGATAAAAAAACCACCATTTGGTCCTTTAGTAGAGCTTATCATATCCTTTTTTGCCAAAGACTGTAACACCTTAGCAGTGAAATATTCCGGTGCATCTATTTCCTTACAGATATCCCTGACACCCAATTTCCCTCCATCCTTACTTTGGGACCAGATATAAATCATCGCCCGAATTCCGTACTCACATGCTTTTGAAAACATATATTAAACCTTTGATTTTCCCCAAAACTCATCTAGCCATTCCTCCTCTACTTTGCGGTGTACTTCATAAACCTTTTCGCTCATCTTCCTAAAATCCTCATCTAACAATTCAACCTGCATATATTGGAATAACTTCCTCTCCTCAAATCGAATATGTGCCTCCAGTTCATCTGCAAACCGAGAAAGCTGATCCACATCAACCCCTAATTGGATAATTTTTTTGTAATTCTCCCTGATTGATCTGTGCTGTTCCTCCGCCTCTTTTCGCATTAGGTCATTTTTAGCTAAAAAAGAAAAGAGCAGTTCTTCTTCTATTTGAAAATGAGATTCCAGATGGTTAGTAACGAAATAATCAAGGTAATCTACAATCCTTTGAATTTCCACTTTTTTCATTAGTCCTTGACGTATCTTCCACACCAATAACAGACCAAAATGATGGTCCTGTGAGAGAGGGATCAAAGCAGTATGACGTTTTAATGGCTTGGGCATAAATTAGTAGTATTATTACAAAATTTTACTTAAGTCAATTCATCAACCTATAAATTAATTACTCACCATTCCCCTCGATTACATTAATTGAGAAACCCGCTTCTCTGTTAGTCCTTTTTCCCGTATCACATATAATTAAAATCTTATTGGTACTATTTAAATTTCTCCCTGATTTTTATCAATTTAAGGTCCAACAAATATCCTATTATATTTAACCCAAATGTAAAACGCAAAAGCTGTAAATAAAAGACATTTTTATCTTTTATTTACAGCTTTTGCATATTCTTTACTCTAAATATTTTGTCGAGTAGGTAAGGGGAATTTCACCCCAAACCTCTCACAGCACCGTGCGTGATAGTCTCCCATCACACGGCGCTTCCAAAGTTAGGCCTCCTGTTCTTGCCAAGGGTTGGGGGTACTAATTGCCAGTGGGCGAACAGGTTTGGCTTTCCACGGTAGACTGTTTCCAGCCACCTGATTGCCTTTCGTTTCCCAATCCTCCTTTTCTGGGCCATCTTCCATTCTATCAGTTTCTTGTTCAGCCAGAACCATAATCCCACTGTTGTCCATTTATGGAACTTACAGTAATAATTGATCCAGCCTTTTATCATGACATTGATAGCTGACGACAGTCCTTGAATATTGCCTCGGTATTTCCTTATGGAAAACTTCCTGACCTTATCCCTGATCGATGTTTTGGAAGATTCGCTCATACATGCAGCGGTGATCAGTTTCAGCCCGTCTTTTGTCGGACAATAGCGCGGTTTGAACGTATAACCCAGAAAGTCAAAGGAGCATGCCGTCTCAGGGTTTTCCCTGTTTCGGTCATTTCGGCAGTAGACAATCTTTGTCTTTGCTTCGTTCATTGACAGTCCGCATTCGTTCATCCTTTCCGCTATTCGGGTTTTCATGAATGCTGCCTGTTTGTTGCTAACACAGTGAACTATGATGTCATCCGAGTATCTTTCAAACTGCATTTTCGGACAGTATTTCTCTATCCACCTATCGAAGGTGAAGTGGAGAAACATATTCGCCAGCAGTCCGCTGATAACCCCTCCCTGAGGAGTACCCTTCTCCCGTCCTTCAGTCAATCCTGTTTCCTGCTTCACAACATCAGCTTTCAGCCAGCGATCTATGTACATCGAAACCCATTTCTCCTTGGTATAATGTTCTACCGCCTTCAGCATTAGATCGTGGGGTATGTTATCGAAGAATCCACTGATATCGATATCCAGTACCCAACCGATTTTACTGCATCGCCTGATTGCTGACTGAATGGCCATGTGGGCATTACGTCCTGGCCGATATCCGTAGCTGTCGGGATGAAAAGTCGGTTCCACTATACGTTCCAGATACGCCTTGACTACCTGCTGACATACCCTGTCAGATACCGTTGGGATCCCAAGACTACGGGTTCCCCCTGATTTCTTGGGAATCAACACTTCTTTGATCGCCGAAGGGTGATAGCTTCCTGAGCTCATGCGGTTCCAGAGTTTGTAAACATTCCTGTTTAGTTCCTCCTCGAAGTCGCTGATACTCTGTCCGTCTATTCCTCCGCTTCCTCCACTGATCTTGACCTTCTTGAAGGCCTCCAGTACCATTACCCTGCTTACAGGATGTTCCTTTGTTTCATAATAATCAATCATCCCCTGTTACAAGTTGTTGTTAATATGGAAACCAACTCTGGTTCCACCCTTTGCTCCTCTCTACTTTCGCAGAGTATCACCACTACTACGATGAAATCCGCCCCCTTTCAGCATTTCGGTATTCGCCTTACAGGTTCGCTGCTTGTGCTTTCCCTTAGCACTGCTGAAAGAGTTCCCTTGTTCCGTTGAAAAGCCTGTAACGGGTTCCTGCCTCCTTTACACCGCATACTGTCCGGCCGGTAAACAGCTTACTTCTGCCGGACTTGTTCCTGAGGACACATATACCCCCTCAGTTTCAGTATGGTCTATGGATATATCGATGTTTTAACATGGAGGTTCACTCTCGTTCAGCTCCCCGTTACCCACCTGACAGATGACCTCTGCCTTTTCTTTATCGCTCAGTACGAATACCTTTCGGTGAGTCGCACCATAAAGTGGTTTGTGAAGTCTGGCTGACAGCCTACACGATGGGCCGACCATCATCTTTTCAACAGCATGCGGAGAACTTATTCCTCCGCTTCAAGGCACACATATGTGTATCCGTAAGAGAGCACGTAATAAAATGTGACAATACGTGTCATTAAATTTCAAGGAGGGAGAATAGTTGTTTTCATGCATAAAAAACAAGAAAAGCTATGAACCTGATAGAATTCACGGGGCATTTTCCCGACGAGGAGAGTTATGAACAGTACACCAAAAAATACAGGGAGAAAAGAGGGATACAGTGTACAAAGCTACCAAGAGATAACCCGTCACTATTGGTTTGCCAACGGCAGGTTTTTCGAATGCAGCAGTTGCCGGAAGCGCTCTTCCCTGAAATCGGGAACGGTAACGGAAAACAGTAAGCTACCGCTCCGGATCTGGCTATTGGCCAGGCTGTTTATGTCGGCGACCAAGAAAGGGTTTTCCTGCCTTGAGCTCCAGCGACAATTGGGCCTCAGCAGATATGAGACCACTTTCCGGCTAATACACAGGATCAGGTTGGCGATGGGGCAACGGGATGAAATCTATACCCTTAGTGATATGATCGAATATGATGAATGCTACATGGAAACCGTACAGGAGAAACAGATCGAGGTGCAGCTAAAACGGGGAAGGGCCGTCAGAGGCAGATAGCAGTGGCCATGGCTGCCGAATCCTTCCTGTTGGAAGACCTGGATTCTGGACTGATCAAAAAACGCAGTGGCTATTTCAAAATGAGGGTCATGTACAAAGTGGACAGCGCGAGTGTCAATGCCTTTCCGGGCCAACACCAGGGCGATGTGGTACTGTTTACCGACAAGAACAAGGCCTACTCGAAAATAGAGGAAGTGGTGACCTCCCATTTGTCTGTCCCATCTGGAAAGGAGTCCGTAAACGACACCTTGAAATAGGGCCACAAAGCCATCAGTAACCTTAAAAGAAACCTGTTGGGGGTATATCACATGATAACTTATAAATATTTACAGAACTATTTGATTGAGTTTGAAATGTGTTCGATCCACGTACCGTCAACTCCAGCTGACGGGATCACAAACAATTATTCTTGGTATTAATTTCATCAGAAAGTTTCAAAATTATTCCCAAATCCTCCACAAAACGGTTCGAAATAAGTACTGAGGGGTCAACAGTTGAAAATCCATAAAACATTAAAAATCAATGTTTTATGGATTTTTTTTTTTATTTTCCGTTTTCCCGACATTTCCCTGAAAAATCAACAAAAAATAAAAGCCAAGTCATTTCTAACTTGGCTCTATACACGGGATTTAAAACCGCTACGCTGTAATCAGTCGCTGAACTTAGTCCCTCCATCCCATGAAGGCATACGGGTTACTTGCCCGCAACGGCTTTCAGTACAAAGATACCCAATCCCACCCACTTTCAACAATTTTCAGTAACTTGAATCAAGTTTTGTCAAAACGGTAAGATTTGGCCAGCACCTAGGGGGTGATGGGGACTGAATCGGCTGCGAGAACAGCGTTTAGCAAAATCACCCCCCACCTTTACCACTCGCCTTGACATACTTAAAAGCGGTAGAACGGGAAATTTTCAAAGCCTTTGCCACTTCGTTGTAAGACATCCCCTTTTTATACAGTTCTTTAGCCTTTTCGTTTATGGGCTTAGGAGGTTGACCCGATTCTTTCCACCTTTCCGAATGCATCCAGTTTTGGATAGTCCAAAAGCTTGCACCAACTGTTCCGCAGATTTTAAGGTAGGTTGATAATATCAATATAATGAGTTAGTATTTTGATTATTGATAAGGTAGCAGCTCCATTATTTCTTTTTTGGCCACTAAAACTCACCAAATGAGTTTATTGTTTAATCTATCCAACTTTAGAATTATCTAAGCTGACAAAAAAGATCCCTATTGAATATCTATAATAAAAGGACTTGCAGGTAGCCCCTCTTTATTGATCAAGTTCGCTTGAACAGGATTATTGGCCCAAGCATAACAAACTTTTACCGGATGAGAAATCTCCCCACATTTCAAAATGACCTTCCCTCCCTCCAATCTGGCTTCTGCCCATTTATAATCCCCTTCTGCTCCAGCCATAGCAAATCCTTGAAGAGATTCTCCTTCGCTGAGGTCTAAGCCCTGCCCTACATGATCAAAAGTTAGCACCACCTTATCTCCTCTTTTTTGGGCACCTTTGATCATAGGACCGGAATAAACACCCTTCTTTTCACCATAAGCCACTTTAAAAGCCTGAAGGGCCAACCTGTTCCCAACTGTCTTTTTATCTAAGGGATGAATATCATTGGCTTCACCCACATCTATGGTCACTGCCATTCCCGTATGGGGAACCTTTAAGGTCTGTCTTTGGGCTTCCCTCAGCTCAGGCCAGTTTCCTGAATGTGGAGCATCCGTAGGAGCCATAAAATTAGGAAGTTGTACAAACAGAAAAGGTAAATCTGGCATCCCCCAGGATTTCCTCCAACCTTCAATCAAAGAGACCATTTGATCCTCATATTTATGAGGCTGGCCAGCATTGGATTCCCCTTGGTACCAAAGCACTCCTTTTACAGGAAATTGCTGCAATGGCACCACCATGGCATTATAAAGGCCTAATGGCTTAAATCTAATAAAAGTCTGCCCCGGCATAGGAGGCATGACAGCCCCTTGTTTATAGTACCAGTCATTTTTCAGGTTAATGATTTCATCTCCTACTGTAAGTTGATAGGGTTTATCTTTGACAAAACCTCCTCTGCCCCGCTCATTGATCACTCTCACTACCAATATGTTTTTTCCAGGCTTCAAAACACCCTTAGGAACATTATATCTTCTTGGAGGATATTGATAAGCGGTGGTGCCTACCAATTTTCCATTGATATATGCCGAATCACTGTCAACAATAGTTCCCAAAAGCAATTTGGCCTCTATATTATCTACATTTTCCTGCTCCAGAAAAAAATCCTTTCGGAACCAATACACGCCATTTTCGGGATGTTTTCCGGGTGCTACTGGAAGCAGATCCAGTCGCTCCATTTCCTTCCAATTTTCCGGGTGATATTTAGGATCATGCCAAGACATAGAAGTATTGACATAGCCTTGATCCTTTTTTCTTACCGCCCGGTGCCAGTCCCGCATATTATTCCTGTCCTGTTGTTCGATTTCTTTGATCAAATTTGGATTTTGGAACCGAACAGCTTCCTTATAATCATCTGGAAAACGTTTGAGCTCACGCTCCCTGATCCATGATTGAATCGGTGATCCACCCACACTAGCATTGACCAAACCTATTGGAATCCCATACTTCTGGTAGACCTTTTGGGCAAAAAAATAAGCTACAGCGGAAAACTGTTTGATATGTTCCTGATCAGCCGGAAGCCACTTTCCTCCCTTCACATCCAGTTGGGGACTAGCAAAATCATAGGCATCCGGCACATCAAAATAACGGATTTTGGGGTTATTGGCACTTTTTACTTCATCTGGGAACATGGGGTTCACCCTGGCCATGGTCTGCTCCATATTAGACTGACCAGAGCAAACCCACACATCCCCCAGCCAGATATCCTCCAAGGAAATAGCATTGGCACTTCCGGAAATTTTCATAGCATAGGGTCCCCCTGCCTTCATTGCCGGAAAAAACGCTTCCCATACTCCATCGGCACTTGCCGTTACGACCTTGTTCTTTCCTTCAAAAACCACTTTCACCGTTTCACCAGCATCCGACCAGCCCCAAATACGGATTTCTTGGTCCCTTTGCAGCACCATTCCATTGCTGATCAAATGGGGCAGTTTCACTTCTCCATAACCCCAATGAACCTTAAGTACCAATAATATAATTAGACAAACAACTGAACTTCTATTCAAACACACTTTCATCTCCTTTATTTATTAGTTACTTTAAAAAAGCTTTCCTCAGGTCCTAAATAACTGCCTTTGAGTCCCCCTGTGTCCACCACTATTTTTTGGAACACCACACCAGGATCTACCAACCATAGTTTGATTTGGTGTTTCCCAGGCCGATTGATAAGGTGTTGGCTACTTTTAATATTGATGTGCTCACCAACCCATTTATCCCAACTTCCAGGTCTTTCTTCCTTATGCATAGAAATGATCTGAGGCGCTTCATCATCAACAGAAATCCCAAAACGCAACCCCTCTTCTGTATTTTTAAAGTTCAAGGTTGGGGATAGATAAGTATGAATAGTTATTTCACCAGATGATGTAAAATAGGCATCAAATGAAACATGGTGCTTTAGTGCGCCTGTATCCTCAGTTTCATAAGCCACCGGAAAAGCTGTAATCGCAGAACCCGTTTTACCCAAACCAGGAATAATCTGCCAACTCACCGGCCTGATCTCTTCTTTCGAAGTAAAATGGTCTGCTTCCATCGACACATAACCGTTACTCTCCACAAAACCCGTAAAATTCTCCGGTAATTCAAGCCGGTTAACAGGAACTTGTATTTTCACTTTTTCTTTGCCGGATCTGATGGTCAACTCCCCTTCCGTTTTTCCATAAGGCAGTTTTTCCCAATCTACCTTTATGGTCAACTTCTCTTGCTTATCAAGGCCACCAGAGGACTTATCCAGTACAAGCCATTTGGGCTTTTTTTGGATATCAAATTGGATAGGTGATTTTCCACGGTTAAATAAAACAATATGCTGATCATAGGTCTGGAAAGGACTCATCTCCTCGAGCACCAACTCAGTGGCCTGGGGATAAAACGCATCAGCATTTGATATCGCCACTCCCAAACTTCCCGTTTCAGGCAGTTCAATGCGTTTTACTTCCGGCATAACATTGGATTTTGGTTCCTGCCAATAGGTATAACCGATATGATTTTGGTCCATCATATGGTTCCATTTACCGTCCAAAAGTTCCTCGTTATAGTAACTCGTTAATTCCGCATCATAAGCAAACAACTCTTCCACCTTTTTCGCCATATCATTAGTCACCGCCCGGCCCTGTTGGGCATAAAGTCGGTTCTTGGCCGAAGACAAATACAGCTCATGCAGATTAGAGCAAGCTAACACGGGAAATAATACCAACTGATAATAAGCAGGCTTATATTGTGCTTCCAATCGGTCATAAATGGCCTGTGCCTCCTGAGCCAAAACCTTATAATCAGCCACTACCCTTTCGGCCTCCTGATAATGATTAAGACTATAAGTATTCTGATCTAACATTTCCGGGGTTCTCCGGGCATTATATTTAGTATATAGGTCAAGGATCTCAGCGATTTCCACCTTAAATCTTTCTCCAAATTGTTGCGCTGCCCATCTACGCGTATATTCAGGCAATCTTTCCGCAGGCAATGCATTGGGGTCCCATGCATAATCCAAAAAGAAACTGGTGGGCAATTCCATCGGCTTGATATCACCGACATTGACAATCCAAATCTCATCCACCCCATGTTCATAAGTCAAATGCATTTGTTCCCATATTCGTGGAATAGAATTAGTATTGAGCCACTTGTAATTTCTGGGACCACCCACGTAGTCAAAATGATAATACATACCATAGCCACCCGAATGCTGTTTTTCACCAATCTTGGGAAGTTTCCTGACATTACCCCAATTATCATCACAAAGTAATAAGGTCACATCATCTGGTACCCGCATGCCTTTGTCATAGTATTCCTGTACTTCTTTGTACAAGGCCCATACCTGAGGGGTTTCATGGGCTGGCTTTCCCGTGACCTCTGCAATGATCTCCCGTTGGTCATTTACTATTTTTTCCAATAGTGCTACATTGCTTTCCTCACTCATGGCCTCATCACCATCTCCACGCATCCCTATCGTCACCAAACTTTCATGGCTTCCCATCCGCTCCATACCCTTCCTCCAGAACTGCCTTAATTTCTCATCATTCTTGGTATAATCCCATTCACCTTCTCCATGCTTGGCCCAATCCACATGGGCACGCATCAAAGGCTCATGATGGGAAGTACCGATGACTACTCCATATTTATCCGCCAAAACAGGATTGAGAGGATCGTCCTCATATAGGGAACGGCCCCACATGGCCGGCCATAGAAAATTCCCTTTTAACCTTAAAATCAGTTCGTAAACTTTCTCATAAAACTTATGGTTAAAGCCTCCAAATTTCTCATGGGCCCAGCCACTTAAAGCCGGTGCTTCGTCATTGATAAATATTCCCCGGTACTTTACCGCAGGGCTTCCCAAACTGTACCTGCCCTTTTTTATATAAAGTGATCCTGATTTTTTTACAGGCACATCAGCCCACCAGCTCCAGGGGCTTACCCCAATCTGTTCAGACATCTCATATATACCGAAAATCGTTCCCCGCTTATCACTGCCCGCAATTACCAAAGCCTCTTCAACGCCTGGAAATGGTTTTGGAACGGTTTGAATTAAAAAGCTTTCCCATTTCCCTCCCACATCACTCACTTCTAGTTTCCTGTTCTCAATAAGATCATTGATCAAATTACTCTCCCCGATGGTACCAATAATCACCATTCGGGACGATTGACTGTCTAGCGGTCTATCCAATAATTCGGGAGTAACTCCGGTAACCTCCTGTATATCACTTAAAAAATTCTCAACCGCTACCTTTACACCTCCATCAGCTTCCTCTTCCAATAAAATAGCAGAAGAACCATTTGTTCCTACCAATGAAAATCCCTTATCATCTGGTTCAAAACTTACAATTTTCTCCAATTGTTGAGCTTCTAGTGAGGACATTGAAAGCCCAAGCCATGCAATTAATAAAGACTTTATGATTACTTTTTTAAATACAAGCATATATTTTTATTAAATCAGCACTTAAATACCTAGCAATGAAACACTTTTTGTGTTTCATTGAAGAAAAAATCAGGAGAGACCCTCTCCTGATTTTTCGTTATGTATAACCCTATTTTAACCTAAACCCATCTATGGTCCAGTGTTAACTCTTTTTATCCTATGGATATAATTTCTTTTTGTTTCCTATTAAATCACAACACTGCTTATCAGCCAATTCCTCTATTTTTCATCACACTGATAACTGGCAATCCTCATTTGATTTGCAAGTGGTAAACCCCACGTTAAAATCCGCCCACAAACCAATATGAGGGTCCAGTATATCATGATCTATTCTTCTATGATCGGTTCAATAAGTTCTATACTTCCATCTTCCAAGTGACGAAGTGGACTCATCTTTACATTCCGTAAATAATTTTTATTCGATAGTTCTGTATCGTGATAAAAAATATACCACTGCCCGTCAAACTCAACAATTGAATGATGATTGGTCCATCCTTGTACTGGATTCAATATTACCCCTTGGTATGTAAAAGGACCGTATGGATTATTTCCAGTGGCATAAACTATCTTATGCGTATCTCCGGTAGAATAAGAGAAATAATAAGTACCATTATATTTGTGCATCCAAGATGCTTCAAAAAACCTTTTCTCATGATCTCCTGCTTTGATGGGATTTCCAGCTTCATCTAAAATGACAACATCTCTTGGTGCTTCATTGAATTGCAACATATCATCGCTTAGCATGGCCACTTGGGGTGCTATAGCTGGCTCGTTATCCTCAGGCTCATCATCATAGGGACTATTCCCTGTCGATACATATTTTCCGGTCCTCCATTTTTGAAGCTGTCCACCCCAGATTCCTCCCCAATAGATATAATATTGACCGTCATCATCCTGAAAAACTGATGGATCCATACTGAAACTACCTTTCATTGGTGCTTCCTCTGGTATGAAAGGACCTGTTGGTTCATCTGAAACAGCTACTCCCAACCTGAATAAATCCTCATGGTCTTTTGCCGGAAAATAGAGATAATATTTACCGTCTTTTTCAGCAGCATCTGGAGCCCACATTTGCCGTTTTGCCCACTTCACATCCTTGACATCCAAAACCTTTCCATGATTAACTACTTGCCCGTTTGCCTTATCCAACGAAAACACAAAATAATCCTTCATATTGTATTGCGCTCCTGAGTCATCTTCCTCCACTGTAGATTCCACATCATGAGAGGGGTATATATATATTTTATTCTCAAAAACATGGGCTGAAGGATCAGCCGTATAGATTTCCTTGATCAAAGGGGGATTAAGAAACTCGACTGCTTCCGCTGTATCTAAAGTAAATTCCTTCTTAGACTCTTCGGTATTTCCCCTTCCACATCCAGAAATAATACCTCCTGCAATAAAAACAAGTGTGATGAATATTGGATATCTCATGATTCCTTTAATTGGTTTAATAGGTTTGATTTAATAATCTATATTGGCTAAATGAACTTTGATCAAGGCATCACTCCATCTTGATCTTTAAGCACTTCTATTTGTTTTATTACTTCTTCCTTGATAGCGTAATCTTTTTCAAAAACCAGTGGATATGCCGTCCTCCCCACTATAGGCCAGTTATTTAACCAGCTATCCTGATCTCGAATCCCCCAAAATGTCACCCTGCTTATATCTGTTCGATATTTCTGAAATAATTGGAAAAGCTCGAAATATCGTTTGGCTAATTTTTGTTTGATTTCCTCAGGAATACCTTTTTTTAATGGATCGTATTGTGGTTCATAATCAAAATTGTCATCTATATCAGCACCACGCCTGTTGGTAGGATTAGGCAGTACATCGATATCCAATTCTGTAATCATTACTTTTAACCCCTGATCGGCAATCTTTTTGATCGATGCTTCTATTTGTGCTAATGTGGGGGTAGCTAGTCCGTAATGTCCCTGCATTCCTACCCCGTCTATATGCACACCCTCAGCTTGCATTTCTTTCACCATCTCTATCACTGCATCGATCTTCTGAGGTTTCCAAAGATTATAATCATTATAATACAGTTCTGCACCACCATCCACTTCCTTGGCTTTCTTGAATGCCTGTTTGATAAAGTCCTTGCCTATTGCATTATACCAATTAGACTTGCGGTATTCTCCATCATCGGTAAAGGCCTCATTTACCACATCCCAGCCATGTATCCTTCCCTTATACCTTCCCATCACGGTTTCAATATGTCCTTCCATGCGTTTGTTAAGGACTTTTTCATCTAATAATTCTCCATTTGAATTTTCAAATACCCAAGAAGGTGTTTGATTATGCCATACTAGGGTATGTCCAATGATAAACATATCCAACTGTTCGCCTAATTCAACATAACGATCTGCGGATTCAAAAACGTAGGTATCAGGTCTTGGGTGAACTGATTGCCACTTCAATAAATTTTCTGGACTGATACTGTTAAAGTTCTTTGACAGTACTTGCTTTACCTTATTATTATCGACATTAATGTTTCGTAAACTCAATGCCGATCCTATATAAAAATCTTCTATAAATACCTCCTTGAAGCCAAGTCGGTCATTGGTGCTAAAGCCACTCAATAAAATAAATATTAAACCGACTAAAAAACTCCTTTTCAATAAAGCACTCTTCATACGTAATACACGATTATTATTGGGTTATCATTGATCTATCCAAACAAAAATCCTTTCTATCGTCTGGATACAAAACAAACTTAAACCAAACAAAATCAATTTAAAAGTATCACAAACACATACAAATACCTGAAAATCAAAAGGTTAAATAAAAATCGCTCGTTTAAATATCAAACAGTTTAAAACTACTGCCTATTATAAAAACTTAGCTCATATTACCAATGAATGAACTTTTGGTAAAAATTACTAAACAATATAGTTAAGAAGCATTGACAATAATTGCGCTTTAAACAAAATCTTGATTATCAGAAAGTTAAAAATAAAATTATACTAAAACCCCATTTATATTTCGCTTAAAGAAAATGATAAACCTTTAATTAACGACTTTAACTGCGTGTATTTTTAAAAGCTATGGACCTTTATTTTTTATTTGTATATTCAACACTTTATTACTAACCCAAATAATCTTCATAGTAAAATGAATCGCTTTTATTTTATTATTAGTCTACTTCTTTATCAAATATTTTCTTTTCAAGATTTATATGGGAAGCAAACTGAAAAAGATGATAATATATTCTATATAGAAGAGGCTAAAGACTATGCAAATATCATTGAATACATGGATTATTACGTTGACCCTTCATCGCAACTAGGCATCCAGGATATTTCATCTCCAGAATACATTAATAAATTTGAGCCAGTTTCTGATATTCATGTTGTTTATGAAGCATTTGACCAAAACATTTGGTTAAGACTGAAAATCAAAAATTTAGAAAACATCCATAATCATTCATGGTATTTTGAATCTTGGGGTTTTGACATCAATCAATTTACTTATTATTTTCCCAATCCTGACGGTAGCTTTACTGCTAATACCTCAGGATATGATTTTCCATTTTACCAAAGGAATATCAAACACAAAAACTTTAATTACCTCCTTGACATAAGGCCTGGAGAGCAAAAGACATACTATTTTAAGGTAAAGAGAAGCTATCCGCTTGCCTTTAATCTACATTTGCGTACCAATGAAAAATTCATTGCACACACCCTCAACGAATATTATTTCTTAGGTATATATTATGGTGTGCTAACACTCATTTTGGTCTTCAATCTATATCTAGTATACAAGTTAAGAGACACTTTATACCTCTACTTTGCAGGTTTGATACTGGCCTGTATTTGGTTTTCTTTTGGTAGGGATGGCTTAGGCTTTCAATATTTATGGCCAAATCATCCTGAATTTAATTTTTTGACCCAAGGAAATATCACACAGGTGGCAGTGGTCATAGCTACTTTACTATTTTCCAACAGGTTTGTACAAAAATACAATACAAGTAGCTTGATGTTTCGTGCAACTATCATTGCAATTATTCTTAAATTCGTCCTATTTTTTATCCAAGACACACTATTTCATATAGAAGGTCGAACTTATATAGGCCTGACCATATCTATTATGCTGGTCCCTTTTTCTATTGGTCTTAGACTTTTATTGAAATCCAAAATCTATTCTTGGTCCTATATTTTCGCCTATGCCTGCTTATTTTTGGTCATCATTAATAGTCATACCATCGCCTTTGCATTATTTGATGACCAAGTGATCAACTGGTATTTTGTACATCCGGTAATCTTTCTGGAAGTGGTCCTATTTTCCCTTTCTATTTTCAACCAAATGAAATTTCTTCAGGAACAATACAAAACAGTGAGTGAGGAAAAGACATTGGCATTGGAAGAGAAAAACCGTCTAGCAGATGAGCTCAATAATAAACTCCAGCAAAAGGTAAAAGAAAGGACAGAAAAGATTGAAAATATGGCAAAGGATTTGGCCAGCAAAAATGTACAGCTCCAAACAACCAATCTAAAGCTACAAGAACTCAACACCCAGGTCAATCAGATCAACGAGTACCTGAGAAAAAACAATGAACAACTTCGTACCAATATGGAGGAAGTAACAAAAAACCTTGCGCTGATGAAGGGCTTGGATTTTGAAAGTTTCAAAAATGTATTTCCTGACAAGGACAGTTGCCTACAGTTTTTGTCTGAACTTAAATGGAAGGATAAATACATATGTAGAAAATGCGGATATAATAAATATGCCGAGGCTCCCAACCATGGCAGAAGATGTAAAAATTGCAACTATTTTGAATCGCCGACCGTGGAAACCTTATTTCACAAACTAAAATTCCCAATAGAAAAAGCTTTTTACATTTTATACCTGTCCAACAGAAAGGATGTGGACCTTACCCTAAACGAACTTTCTGAGATCTTGGACCTAAGGAGAGAAACCTGCTGGGCATTCAAGAACAAAATTACTCAGGCCATGGAAAAAGTCGGACACAATAAAGACCTCAGTGGATGGGAAAATTTAGTATTGGTTCATTTGGAATAAATATGGTCGTCAAAAGTGCTTAATTTAAAACCAACCTTTCTCTACTTGAATGGAAAAACCATTGTCCCTCCTTTTCTAATAGGACAATGGTTTAAATTTAACAATAAGTGATCGTTTCACATTACTTACTGCTAAAATCACAATTATTTTGCTCTTAAAGATCAACTAGCTCCTGACTTCCCTTGACCTGAAATTCTCCTTCCACCACCATGGTAGTTTCTGCATCCAAATCACCCTCAAAGCCTGGCTGCTTTCCACCCACATGCACCGTAAAACGTCCTTCTTCAATGACCCTTTTGGATTGGGCATTGATCATGGAAAGCTGTCTGGGGGATAAGGTAAAACGCACTTCTTTACTTTCTCCAGGTTTCAGGTGTATCCGTTCAAAAGCTTCCAATTGCCGAATTGGCCGCAAAGTAGAAGCTTCTTGGTCTGTCAGGTATAACTGAACCACCTCATCACCTGCCCTATCCCCCGAATTGGTCACTTTCACACTTAAGGATACAGCTTCTCCAGCTTTTACCTGAGCAGGAATTGTCAGCTCAGTATATTCAAAATGGGTATAACTGAGTCCATAGCCAAATGGATAAAGCGGAGTACCTTCAAAATAACGGTAGGTCCTTCCTTTCATATCATAATCTTCAAATGGTGGCAAATCCTCCACCGATTGGTAGTAGGTGATTGGCAACCTCCCCGCAGGATTATAGTCTCCAAAGACCACATCTGCAAGTGCATTACCACCTTCTTCTCCCGGATAACCAGCACTGATGATGGCATCCACATTTTCCTTGGCCCAGTTGATGGCCATGGCACTTCCTGCATTCAGCACCAAAATCACCGGTTTTCCCGTAGCCTTAACGGCCTTGAGCAAAGCTTCCTGCTGTGCCGGCAAAGTGATCGCGGTACGGTCTCCGCCATCAAATCCCGGAGTGACCACATCCATGCTTTCCCCTTCCAGCCTTTGGGACAATCCCAGCACCACCACGGCCAAGTCCGCACTTTGGGCCAGTGCAACCGCCTCATCTATCTTGCTTACATCCGGCCTTGCCCACAGCATTTGGGCAATGGCATTGGTCTCATCACTAAAGAAAGTCACTTCAACTTTATACCTTTTCCCTGCTTCCAAGGAAACAATATCGGTGGCATACCTTCCCCGGTGGATGGTACCAGCTCCATTGGATATTTCTTTCCCGTCAATACGTATTTTCATACCTCTTTTTGAAAACACACCGAATTCATAACGTCCATTTGCCGGAGGAACCAAATAACCCTCCCATTTTACGGAAAAGTTGTCGATCAGCTCTTTGGAAATGGGCTGGTGCTCCCAGGAAAAATCAATTTGGTCATCTATCCGCTCCAAGACCGGCTCACCTTCCCAGTTTAGGTTATTATAATAAGACGCTTTAAGCCCTTGACGTCCATCATCGGTTTGAAAATAAGCAGAAGGTACAGGCTTCAGGTTATAAAACCCTTCCGCAGAATGTACGCCTTCTGAATACAAAACCTCCGCCTTTGGTCCCACTTTGTGCTTTATTCCCTCCAGAAAAGTAACCGGCTTTTTGGGTATGCCATGATAGTTACCCAAAAGCGATTCTACATTATCTGCATTGGGGCCTATTATCGCTATTTTTTTGACTTGATCTACCGAAAGGGGCAGTAAATCATCCTTATTTTTCAGCAGTACCATGCTTTTTTGGGCTGCCTGTCTTGCCAAGGTATTATGCGCTTCAGAACAGACAATACCAAAAGGTATCTGGGCAAAGGAAACCGCTTCCTCTGGATCAAACATTCCCAATTTGAACCTGGCCAAAAACAGTCGCTTTACAGCAACATCAATCTCTTCCTCGCTTACCAGTCCCTCTTCTACCGCTTCCGTCAAGTGGGCATAATAATTCCCACAATTCAAGTCACAACCACCAGAAACCCCAATTGCCGCAGCTTCCGCTGCTGTCGAGGCAATCTTATGGCCTGTATGAATATCTTGGATCGCGCCACAGTCCGAAACCACATAACCTTCAAAGCCCCACTGCTCCCTCAGCACTTGATTTAATAAAAAGTCATGGCCACTGCACGATTCACCCCTAAATCTATTGTACGCCCCCATGATAGAATACACCTTTGCCTCTTTGACCGTTTTGCGGAATGCCGGAAGATAGGTTTCATACAAGTCCCTATCACTCACATCCACATCGAAAGAATGTCGAAGTGGCTCCGGACCGGAATGGACCGCAAAGTGTTTGGAAGTCGCAATGGTCTTCAGGTATTTTCCATCATACTCTTGCAAGCCCTCTATAAATTGGGAAGCCAGCTCTCCGGTGAGATAAGGATCTTCGCCGTAAGTTTCATGGCCCCTTCCCCATCGTGGGTCCCGAAATATATTGATATTTGGTGACCAAAAATCCAGTCCGGTATAAATCCCCCTTTTTCCATTCCTGATAAACTCATGGTGCTTGGCCCTGGCCTCATCGGAAATCACTGTACCGATTTCCTTCATAAGGCCTTTATCAAAAGAAGCCGCAACGGAAATGGACTGGGGAAAAACGGTGGCATAGCCTGCCCTGGCTACGCCGTGTAAACATTCGTTCCACCAATTGTATTCAGGCACCTTTAGACGGGATATGGCCGGAGAGGCATTCATCATTTGACTTACCTTCTCCTCCAAAGTCATTTGATCCACCAGAATATCCACCCGCTCTTCGAAGTTTTTATCCGTGTCCAAAAAGGAAAAATCAAGGTTACCTTCCTGGGCCTGGATAGCCATGTTTCCGACCATAAAGTAAAATAGGAAGCCTAAACCCCAATATTTTAACCCCATAGTACTATGACTAAATCCTAATTTGTGTATAAGTGGTTCCTCTTTAGTTTTCATATTCATGATAAGGTCATTTTGATGAAATCATTTACTTCTAGCTCCACTTTCTCACTTGTCGTCCCCCTTCAGAAAGTCATTCACCTCCAACCAGTGCATAAAAGCCTCAAACCAACTGTTGCTGGTGCGATCGGGGTTTCCCAGACCGAAACCATGACCTCCATTTTGGTAAAGGTGAAACTCTACTGGTATATCCGCTTCGTACCAAGAGCGGATCACACCAAATTGTCCATGAAAAAGAAAATCATCACTGGCAATTACATTGAACATAGGCGGTGCATCCTTTGGTACCTCCACTTCTCCCATACCGCCATAGACCGGACCGATAAAGGCCAAATCCATGGTCTCTGAGTTGAGTGTGCAGTGCATAGTAAGTCCGGCACCTGCCGAAAAGCCAATCATGCCTATCCTGTCTATATCCACTCCCCATTCTTCGGCACGCTCAACAATCATGGCATAGGCGGCTTCTGCATCCTCCAGTTGATCGGACAGGTTCCTGCGAGGTCGCGGTGTGGCTTCTCCATTTTGTGTCCCTTTTGCTGCTTCGTCAAAGGTCCTGTTCATGGAATTACTGAAATCTTCCAAAGATTCTGGCGTCGGATGCAGCCTGTATTTGAGTACAAATGCCGTGATTCCCTGCTCAGCTAGTGCTTTGGCCACTTCCCAGCCTTCGTTGCCCATTGAAAGCCATCTAAACCCACCTCCGGGCGCTACGATCACCGTCGTGCCGTTGGCCTTACCGGGTTCTGGAAAAAAAGGGGTCAGGGTGGCAGTACTGATATTTCTGGCCATTGGATCACCCCATTGACGGAACCAGCTCTCGGGAGCAGGTTGACCTTCCACACCTCCTGTACCCAGTGGGATGGCATTGGGTTCCTCAGGCTTGTCAATTGGATACATGGTCCCATCCTGCGCCATGGTAGGCTTGATGCTAAAGAGCAAGGCAATTGCAAAAACGGTTTTGGTGAGGTTTTTCATCACATAAAACATAATAAGGTTATTAAATAGGTTAAAATTAATCGATTATATCATTAGCCATGACCTCATACAAGCCACGGTCCTCCAAGTACCATTCGAACTAAGCTACTTGACCTAATTCTTCGGTATGTTCCAAACAGGATCCTGTCAATAAAGAAGTGAGGACATAAAGTCCCCACCTCTTTTGGTTGGTGGTTTAAAAAGGTATTTCATGCTTTGGTGTTAATGGATTTTTAAATCTGTCTACTCCGTTGGATAGGCATCATTGGCTTTCGTAGCATAAAGACCGATTAAATTGCCCGTAAAGCCACCAGCTACATTCGTGGAAAGGATATCGCCGGACACTGTACCTCCCAGATTTTGGAAATCAGTTCCGTTGGTGGAATAGCTGAACTGAAATTCATCTCCTTTAGCACTTATTCTTAATGACACAGGATTCTTGAGGTCAATCTCCGTACTCGCCAAGATTTCAGACTTCACCTCGCGGTCTCTTCCTCTGCCCTGTGCTTCAGTTCGCTGCAGTACCAGTACATTTTTCTTTCCGGATTTGGTAACTCCAAACACATAATTGAAGGCTTCACTTTGCACACTGGTCAAACCTGCCAAGTCTTTTTCTGACTGGGGCTGGTATGCCATGGTAGTAGTAAAAGAAAAGTTTTTGTGCTGCTGCCTGTGAAAGAGCGTGGAAGTAGGTTTGACCTCTTTGATATTGGTGTCAAAAGGTTTGATCTGCAAACCGCCTTTAGTTTTGGAAATAAATGCTTCCCTTGGTCCCCTTAGGCCTATCCAACGGTAATCCAATTTCTCTGAAGTAAAATCCTCTGTAAAAGTGAAGTTACCATTTGGAAAGAACCCTTCCTGTCCTGTTTTGTTCTCCACGCCTTCGGGCATTTTCAGTTTGGGCTCCATCGGTACCAAACCATTTTCGAAAACCGGAAACTCTCCTGACCAATCCACTGGTAGGATAAAGGTTTCCCTGCCTGTATTTACCCGATTCTTTTCATTAGGACGAATACCCAAGAAAACGCCATAATACTTATCATCCGGTCCCAATACCAAGTCAGCATGACCCGCCCAGTCTACTTTATTTTGTCTGTTCTGGGATAAATACCGTTGGCTAAGAATCGGATTACTTGGCGCCGGGATATAAGGTCCTTTTGGATCATCGCTCACAAAGACCACTTCACTGTGCCATCCTCCGGTACCACCTTCAGCACACATCAAATAATACTTGCCATCCTTCTTATAGATATGTGGAGCTTCAATCCAAATTGGTTTTTGGGACAGGTCCACTCCCCCATTGACAATCACTTTATCTGTTCCGGCAATAACCTGATCCTTCTCAAGATCATATTCCCAAACCTTAATCACGCGGTGACCATTATACAATTCCTTCCCCTGCGCTGGTGCATCATTGTGCACCACATAGGCCTTCCCGTCCTCATCAAAGAATATGGCGGGGTCAATCCCCTGAAAGTTCAACTTATAGGGTTCACTCCAGCCCTTCATGGGGTCTTTGGTTTTGACCACAAAATTCCCCAAACCTCCTGCAAATGCAGTGGTTATCATATAGAAAGTATCGTTGTGCGGATTATAACGGATATCCGGAGCGTACACTCCTGCACTGATTCCTGTATCATGCACATCTAGCTGAGAGGTTCTGTCCAGCACATGACCGATCTGAGTCCAGTTCACCAAATCATTGGAATGGAAAATCGGTACCCCCGGGAACATAGCGAAAGAGGATACTACCATATAATAATCATCACCTTTTCTGGTAATGGCCGGATCAGGATAACATCCTTGAAGAATCGGGTTATAAAATTCATCCTCTGCTAAAGGGTTATTTTTATAGACCTCGTCATTCCCTTCATAGACTGCCTTCGAAAATACGGGGACATTGTTTGGTTTCTTTTGGCAATAAGCTCCGGTCAAGGAGAAAACAGTCATCAAAACCGCTAAAATACTTGTTAATTGCTTTTTCATTGCTCTTTATAAAATGTTTACGTTGCTATTTTTTCATTTAAATAGGTCTCTGGTCACATGCTAAGTTGCCCGCTCACTCAAGCTCTCGTTGTAGACCTGCCAGGTTTGTAGATACTCGTTAAACAAACCTGGCAGGTCTATGTCCTTGCTTAGGACTGTGGTCTTCAGTTCCATTACACCTGCCATCCGGCAATGCCTCAATCCGAAAACTTCCAATAGTCGAAATACAGGATATTATTGGGTGCTTTTCCTTTGAAAACAAAATACAGGTCATGGACACCCTCCACCTGTTTTACTTTGGTAGACACCAAAGACCACCTGTCATCTCCGCCTGTTAGCGGCACATTGACCGTACCCAATAGCTCCCCGTCCAAACTATCTAGCCTGATCTCCATGCTTACATTGCCATTGTGGACAGTCCCTACCCTTGCCGTAAATTCAGCTGGCCCCTTATCACGAAAATCCACTTGCTTTACTTGGGTATAGGCCTCGTTCTTAGTGGCTATTATAAAATTTCCCACTACCTCATTCTTATTGGCTTTTACCCCTTCAGACCAAGCAATGGTCTCCGCTTCATTTTTGATATAAGGATTGATTGTTCCCAAACTCTTGGTGATTCCTGCTGTCATTGTCATGGGAACAATGGTCCCGTCTTCTTTGAACTTCACCTCATCGACACAGACGGATCGGGTAAATCCACCTCCTCCGGGCAAGGCACCATTATGATAGAACAAATAGGTTTTCCCCTTGAAATCCACTATTCCTGGATGATTGGTAAAGCTCCTGCCTTCGGTGGGCATCAATACGCCTTGGTATTTCCACGGGCCAATCGGACTGCTACTGGTTGAATAGCCAATATGTTCAGGTAATGGACCCGCCGCAAAGAGCAGGTAATACAGGTCATTTCTTTTATACAACCAAGGGCCTTCCTCATAGGTTGTGGGACGTCGTGGATCCTCTTTGCCTTCCCGCTTGCCAAAAGCTGCTACCGTATTGGGAAACTGTTCAATTTCTCCATCATAGGTGATCATATCCTCATTTAGTTTCACATAATAACATACCGGGTTTCCCCACATCAAGTAAGCCTGACCATCATCATCCACAAAAACAGTCGGGTCAATATCCGCCATACTATTACTGATCAAAGGTTTGCCCAATGGATCAATGAAAGGGCCATAAGGGCTGTCAGCTACCGCTACACCAATGCCGTTTTTATTGTTTCTATCAGTTATCGGCACATACATATAGAATTTCCCATTCCGTTCTATACACTGAGGTGCCCAAGCATTCATCTTGCCCCAACTAAATTCCTTATAAGACAAAACTGCCCCATGATCTGTCCAGTTGACCATATCTTCGCTTGTGTACAGTCTCCAGTCATTCATGGTAAACCAGGTTGAATTATCCTCATCATGGGAGGTGTATAAATAGACCTTATCATGGTACACCATAGGCGCGGGATCCGCAGTATAGGAGGTCTGAATGATAGGGTTTTGTGCTTTTGTTTGTAGAATACCCGTACCTGAAATAAGCACGGATATTATAAGTAGTCTGAAAAGAAATTTCATCTGTCTATTTTTTTCTGTTCTACAAATGAGATACTTAGTTATTGTCACGAATTTGTTATCTCAGATGACCGATGCCTATTGGATGTCCGAGCGTTGCAGACCTGCCAGGTTTGTTTAATGGGTAAATACAAACCTGGCAGATCTATACCATTTTCCATTGGGGGAATATGCTAGATTTCATCATTTATCCAGGTGTTGTTCAATTTATTGAGTTATCACAAAGCCTCCCCTCGGCTGAACCGTAACGGTCAGTTCCCCATTTTTCCCAACTTTCACAGTTTGGAGTGTGGGCTGTCTTTCTTTATCGTCATTGTACAAGGAGACTTCCTGTCCTTTGAGCATAGGAAGATTGATTTTCAATGTCTTGGCAGCATTTTCAGCATTTACGCCTGCGATATACCATTGCTTCCCACTTCTTCGGGCCAAGACACTGTATTTGCCCGGATATCCATCAATAAAGACCGTTTCGTCCCAAGTAGTGGGCAGTTTCCTTAAAAACTCCAGTTCAAATTCCGGTACATCAGTTAAGTTATTAGGAGTCAAACCAAACATCTGAACAGGATTTTGGAAAAGTACCCCGGTGGCCAATTGGAAGCTATCCGTGGTCAAGCGCTCTTGACCTCGTTCATTTCCCCTGTTAAGGAATTTATTGAGCAAGACCCCTCCAAACTCCATGCTGCCCACAGCGTTTCTAATAAAGGGATGCAAGGAGGCATAAAACGCTTCATTCTCTCGGACACCTTGGGAAAATATGAGCATTTCCGAAGCTAGGACAGCTTCACTTCCCACAAAATTGGGATACATTCTCTCCCAGCCTCTAGGAAGTGTGGTTCCATGGAAAATCACCATTAATCCATGGTCATTGGCATCCACCAAGATATCTTCGTATAGCCGCATGGTCTCCTGCTTGTCCCCACCGAAAAAGTCCACTTTCAATCCTTTCACCCCTGCTTCCTTCAGCCATTTCATTTCCTTCTTTCTGGCAATGGAGGTGTTCATTTTGTTCAATGGAGTCTGGAAAGCATCATTGGCCGTACCGTTGGAATTGTACCAAAGAAATACATCCACATTTTTCGAATTGGCATACTGGATCAGCTCTTCCATCTTTTGATAGCCAATCCTTTCATCCCACCAGGCATCGATCAGGATGTATTCAAATTCCATGGCTGCAGCCAAATCGATATACTTCACCTGATCTTCATAATTCATACTGTTGTCCTGCCATACGATCCAACTCCAGGTTCCTTTTCCATATTGGTAAGCTTGGGAGGCCTCATATAGCGGCTCCACCACATCAAAAGGAATGGTGGTTTCCACTATTGGCTTGAGCGTTTTCCCAACTGTAATGGTACGCCATGGTGTAAAACCAGGAAGGCCTATTTGTGCGCCTGTGCTCCCAAAGCCATTATTTTGTTCCATTTGAGGATATTCCACAGTGTACATTCCATCTTGAAAGCTACTTAAGTGTGCTCCGTTATAATTACTTCCTACACCTGTTTCGGATAGCAGTACCCATCCATCTTCCCCCACTTTGAAAAGACCCGGAAAAACATAGCCAAATTCCGCCGTAGTGCTTTCCAAAGCCGCATCTGTCACATAACCACTTTCATAACTGGGTGCGGTCCGTGCAAAACCTGTCATGGGCTTCATCATCGAAGAGAGAAAAGCGGTAGTAGTGGCTAATGGGAAGCGAAACCCTGTCAATTCCCGCTCCACTACTGTTGCCCTGGTATCCCCCCATTTGGGCAATTCATAGCGAAATGCGATATCATGATCGCTCACCTGAAAGTGAAAAGTAATTTGCTTTCCTTCCTCATTCTTGGCCGTGTAAGTCAAGGTGTTGGACTGATACTGTACAGAGGAAGTCTTGATCTTATCCTGGGTGTAGGACTTGTCGATTTTCCCAGTGGAAGCATCCACAAAACTCATATTGGAGGTAAAGTCACCCTCATTGGTCACAAGCCCCAAAGGAGAGTTCTCCAGCATTACCTTATCCTGATAGTGAACCGCATATTGGGCCTTACCATTGCTTATAGACACCCTGACTTCGAGGTGGCCGTCAGGACTGGAAACGGACTTGGCATTTTGTGCATTAGCTTCCGCAGTAAACAACAAGCAGAAAAGGTATAATAGTGTAAAAGAAATAATTTTCATTTTTGGACTTTTGAATTATTAGGGAGTCAACAATCTTACTTTTTGTATTTGAGAGCAAGGAAAAACCTGTCAGGTTTTAATAGTACTCCATTATTGCTTAGGCATTTATTGAAATAACAAAGGAGCAAAACTGTGGAGATCATGCCTCCATACGGGCCAGGTATGTCCTCCGGGATACTCGCTATACTCATAGTCTATCCCCATCTTATCAAACTCCCCAAGCATTTTCTCACAATTATTGTGGGCGATATCTTCTTCTCCTCCCATGGAAATCCAAAAAAGGCTTAGGTCATTATTGATCTTTTCTGCATTTTCACTCATAAAAGCGTACTGCCCCTCGGCAACGCTGCCTTGACGCTGAGAGATCCATCCTGAACTGAATACACCTAAGTGGGAAAACAGGTCTGTATTATTGATTCCCGCATAAAGCGTCTGAATGCCTCCCATTGAAAGTCCTGCCAAGGCCCTGTTTTCCGGGCCATTTAGCGTTCTGTAATGCTTTTCCACATGAGGAATGATCTCATTCTTTAATTCGTCTTCGAACATTTGCAGTCCTCTTTCCTCAAAAGCTGCTATTGGCATATTTCCATCGGGCATCACCACCAGCATAGGTTGGGCCTTCCCTTCAGCAATAAGATTATCTAGGATCAAATCGGTCTTCCCCTGCTGTGCCCAGCCCCTTTCATCCTCACCTCCTCCGTGTAGGATATAGAGTACTGGGTACTCACGGTCCGTGTCCATATCATATCCTGGGGGCGTATAGAGGAAAAATCTCCTCCAGGATCTCAATTGTGATGAATAGTACCTGACCTGTCGGATCTCGCCGTGAGGAACATTTTTCACTGCGTAATAATCATCTCCATCGAAAGGCACTTCAATTCCGCTGGCCATTCTTCCCATACCAAAAAATGTCTCGCTTGCGGGATCAGCCACAGCCTTTCCATCAATCAACAGGGAATAATAATGGAACCCCTCTCCCAAAGGCTCTGTGGTCACCTCCCATTCACCTTCATTATTTTTGGTCATAGGATATTTCTTTCTTAGGTCAAGCTGAATATTATCGGCAGATGGCGCCCTTAACTTGAACTTAGCACTTCCATCAGGCATAATTTGTGGATATTTGGCTCCCCTGATATTTGTAGAAGCTGGAATTCCTAAAGGACTATATTGGTTAAATTTGGATGTGTCAACCGGCTTAAAAAGCATTTTGGAGAACATGTATAGTCCATTTTTCCATACCTTAAAATCATGGCCACCTTCCTCTAAATAATAAATATGGGGAACATCATTTTTGACCAAGTAATCATGGGTGCGCTGACTGAAACCCAAAAGGCCATCTTGATCTCCACAAGAGATCCAAAGCAACTTTAATTTATCCTTGGCATAGGCTGGATCAGGAACGAGCATTTCAGGACTTTTGGTGTTGGGTGCTGCAGAATAACTGCCTATCCAAGCGAATTGGTCTAAATTTCCCAAGCCGAAATTCAGGGTTTGGCCACCACCCATGGACAAGCCTGAAATAGCCCTGTGTTCCCTGTCCGCCAACACGGGATAATTATTTTCAACAAAAGGTATCAGGTCATGAAGCAGGTCTTTCTCAAAGGTGGAAAAGGCCTCCACTTTATCTTTGGCCATGATATTTCCGGTAGCCCGGTCATCCTTCATCGCCCGGCCATTGGGCATGACGATGATCATGGGTTCGGCCTTTCCTGCTGCATAGAGATTATCCATGATCACTTGAGGCTGTCCACCGCGTAACCACTCTGTTTCATCTCCGCCTATTCCATGCAGCAGATACAATACGGGATATTTTTTATTCTTATTAAAGTTCGGTGGGGTATAAACAACTGCTTTGCGCTTTGTGCCCACGGTTTTTGATTGATACTCCACCGTATCTAACTTTCCATGTGCAATTCCACTTTGCACTTGGTCAAAACCCTCTGGAGCTTCTTTTTCTATTTGCTGACCAAAGCTTGTAGCAACGGTCCCAACAAGTAAAATCAATAAGTAGGTTATTTTTTTCATAATTTTTTAAAAGTTAATTGCCAATAATCGAAAGCATTTGTGCTCCATATCGTCTACCCAGTTCCCTGTATCCTGCTGCTGAAAAATGTAGCCCATCGGAAACGGCCTCACAATCTTCAGATGAAATTACATGTGCATTGGGGATCACTTCAGGTAAAGTAGCAATGATGGCATTCATACTGGCGCATTTTCCCCCTTGCGCTGCGCTGACCATTTCACCAGCCAATAAAGGAACTTCTTCTGAAGCTAAGCCCAAGTCTGCCAGTAGATTTTGATATACTCCTTTTACTTTTTGTGGCCAGTCTTTATCCCCTGTATTGGACTCCCCTTGATGCAGTAGTATTCCCTTGACGACCCCATCATTTTGGGCAGTTTTTGCCAGTTCTACCAAATGGTGGTAAGGGTTTCCGTCATATTCCTTGACCATGTTTTTAAGCCAATCCGGAGCTGTTTCCACATAGGATTGATAATTGTCCTTTTCAAAAAGCTCTATTCTACACCCTCCCACAGACACATTGATCACCCCTACCCGAATACTGTCAGGAAGATTTTCCACCAGAGTCCTACCAAAATAATCCACAGGTGTAAGCCCTGTATGACATCTGGTCAAGGGTGGCACAGCAGGATACCAATTTCCCTTTTCTCTATTCAGGTCAGGACAATCGATAGACTGTAGCACCTGAAATCTCGGGTCCACGTCCATATCCTGTTCCTCAAACTTTGCAGCTCCTTCCATATTGGACTGGCCAAAAGCCAGAAAAATGTAAAAACTCTTATCTTGCGCTTGAGCTGAAATTCCAAAGCACAAAATGACGAATGATAGAGAAATCCATTTCAATAATAATTTCATATTCATAGTTTAGTGGTAAAGGATTATTTCACTGACAACACTCCTTTTTGGGTCTGATTGATTTTTTGGATGGTGCCATCTTCATTATAATGCATATAGTCCACACAGATCGACCGGCGATAACTTCCTCCCGTAGGTAGCTCCCCATTATGATAAAAGAAATAATCTTTTCCTTTATAAGTGACTATACCTGGATGAACAGTAAAGCAATTGGGAACATTTTCCATGATTATCCCTTGATAGGTCCAAGGCCCTTCAGGACTTGATGCTGTACAGTATTCTATCATTTCTGGTTGGGTACCTGCACTGGCATATACCAGGTAGTAAAGGTCCTGCCGTTTGTACACCCAAGGCCCTTCTATAAAATGCTTAGGCTTAAAGTGATGTATAGGACCGTCCAATTCAACCATATTATCTTTTAGCTTAGCCCATTTACAGCTGCCATTGCCCCAGTAGAGATATGCCTGGCCATCATCATCTATAAAAACAGCCGGGTCAATATCATCCCAACCATGCTCATTATCCGTGGTCATTTCATTAACAATCAAAGCCTTTCCTAAAGCATCCTTAAATGGCCCGGTAGGACTATCAGAAACAGCTACTCCAATGGCTGCACCACCATTGCTGTTTTCATCCTTTTTATGAAAAGTGGATACATACCAGTAAAACTTACCATCCCTTTCTATACAATGCGCTGCATAAGCATCCCCTGTAGCCCATGAAAATGATTTTGGGGAAAGCTGTGCTCCATGGTTGGTCCAGTTCACCATATCTGTAGAGGAAAAGACCAACCAATCTTTCATTTGGTAGTTGGTGGCATCTACACTTGCTGTATCATGGCTGGTATAGAGATAAACTTTACCATCATGAACTATAGGTGCCGGATCTGCTGTAAATACATCAGTGATAATGGGATTTTGGGCAAAAAGCTCTTTGCTTCCAATAAAAGCGATAAACATTGCCAACAATATTATTTTCTTAGTAATCATGGTTATTGGTTAATTGATCAATATGCTTTCTTTAAGAATTAATTCATTTTTCATCTTGGACTATTTCATATACTTCACCTAAAGATGTCGCCAGATCATATTCATATATCTTCTTCAGTGACAGCCCGTTTAGCTCAGCACCTCCTGCGATCAAGGGTTTCTTGGTGTTCGGTTCTTGGTAAAATGGATTAGCATTCTCTCCCTCTGCTTCCGAGAGTCCATCTCCAGAAAGCGGATAATGAGAGCGAATTCTACAGTTCCCACCTAGAGTGGATTTTATAACAATTTTCTTTGGCTGGTTTTTCTTCCATTCTATTGCCAATTCAAAGCCCCCTCTGGCTCTTAGCCCGCTGACTTTACCTTCCTGCCAGGCATCGGGCAAAGCAGGCAAAATATGGATAGCTCCATCATGGCTCTGCAGCAACATTTCCGCAATTCCGGACGAGCAGCCAAAGTTACCATCGATCTGGAAAGGGGGATGTGCATCAAACAAATTTGGATAGGTGCCTCCTTTGTGTTTTCCGTCCGGCAATATGGCCGGACTCAACTGGTCCGTGATCAGTTTAAGTGCTCGGTTGCCGTCCAGCAACCTTGCCCAAAGGTTGACCTTCCAGCCCATGGACCAACCGGTGGATTCATCACCTCGGGCCACCAGAGAAGTTCTAGCTGCTTCGAACAATTCCGGATTTCTGTAAGGGGAAATCTGATTGGATGGAAAGAGTCCATACAAGTGGGAAACATGGCGGTGCTTGTCCTCGGGATTGTCCCAATCATACATCCATTCCTGAAGTTGCCCCCAGCTTCCTATTTGCATTGGAGGAAGTTGCTCCAGTTTTTCGTTAATCTTTTGCCTCATCTCAGCATCCACTCCCAGCACCTCTGCGGCACGTACAGTTTTGGTAAAAACATCAAAAACCAGTTGATTGTCCATGGTAGTTCCTGCGGAAACTGATGCCCCATGATCACTATAAGGTGCATTTTCTGGGGACACAGAAGGCGCTACCACCAACCAACCATTGTCAGGTTCCTCAACCAAAAAATCCAAATAAAATTCAGCAGCCCCCTTGAGAATGGGATAAACAGATTCCAGATAGGCTATGTCACCAGCGTATTCATATTTGTCAAACAAATGTTGGGAAAGCCAAGCACCGCCCATGGGCCACTGTCCCCAAAAAGCCCCGTCAACCGGTCCAGTAATCCGCCAAATATCCGTATTATGGTGCATCACCCAACCTGAAGCTCCATACATATCTCTAGCCGTTTTCTTCCCTGTTTCGGATAGTTCTCTGACCATTTGGACCAAGGGTTCATTCATCTCAGATAGGTTGGTGATCTCCGAAGGCCAGTAATTCATCTCGGTGTTGATATTGACCGTATACTTGCTATCCCAAGCAGGCTTGAGCTGATCTGCCCATATCCCCTGTAAATTGGCCGGTTGACCTCCTGGACGGGAGGAAGAAATCAACAAATAACGGCCAAACTGAAAATAAAGGGTCACTAATTGCGGATCATTTCCCTGTGAAAATTCAACAATTCTGTCATCTGTGGGCTTATCCACGGCATCAGTCTCTCCTAAATCAAGGCTCACCCGCTTAAAATATTGCTGATAATCAGCCACATGATCATTTAATATAGCGTCGAAGCCTTTATTGGTGGCCTTTTCCAAAAAAGCACTGGCTTTTTCAGTCTCATCCCCACTGATATCCTGGTAGTTCTCAAAATTTGTGGCCATGGAAATATACAAGGTGGCCTTATCTGCACCGGTTACTGCTAAATTGTCATCTGTAGCAGACATTTTCCCATTCTCTGTCACGATCCTTACCCGTGATTCAAATTCTACTCCTCCTTTGATGCCTTCATGATCACTTGAAATTCCTGTAAGGATCAATTCCTCATTGCCATTGGTGCGCAGATCAAATTGCCCAGGGCGGTCCATGGTGGCTGAAAATTCGAGGGCACCCGCTTTATCCGCTGTTATTTGTACCACAATCACCTGATCAGGAAAAGAGGACAGCACTTTGGTTTCATAGTTTACACCTCCCTTTTCATACCGGGTAGTTACAATGGCCTTTTCTAAATCGAGTTCTCTCGAATATTCGGAAGTTGGTTCCTCTCCATAAAAATTCAATCTCAAATTCCCCAATGTTTGATAAGGCATACCATAGACACCGCTAAAAAACTTTTGGTTGATAAGTTCCTGGGCTTCGTCATACTTTCCTTCAAAAATCAGCTTCCTAGCTTCTGACAAAGCTTCTTTGGCCTCGGGCTTGTCATTTCGATAGGGCCTTCCAGCATATAAAGTATTTTCATTGAGCTGAATGGTTTCCTTATTTGGATCTCCAAATACCATCGCTCCTAAACGGCCATTCCCAACCGGCAATGCTTCCACCCACTGTTCCGCAGGTTCATCGTACCAAAGCCGCAAATGATCATCCGAAACTTCGATGCTTTGATCCACCTTTTCGGAAGTCCCACAAGACAAGCAAAGCAGACTAAAAATTGATAAAAGGGTTATTAGTTTATTCATGGTTATATTAGGTTATCTGTTATATGGCCCAATTTTAATTTAAGTAGGTCAATGCCCGAGTCGGGGTTAATTGGTTAACTGCTTAACAGATCGAGTAACAGTTCTACCTTTTTGTTTTTCCCAAAGGCCAAATTTTGGATTTCCGTTTAAAATTTCTTTTTCGCACATCTTTCCGAATACACATTAATGTCACACATTACAATTATCAAATACCTAATATCCAATCACAAGCATACTCTCTTGAAAAACATTTTGCATCCATTATGTCCTGTTCACTTCTATAAACTTCCCAGTCCTTCTTTGGCCTTTTCCCACCTTACCCAATCCACTTCTACTGCTTCACTTCCTTGCAAAACCAAATCCTGAATCCCCAAAGGCCTATAAGCCAGCGGAACCGTGATGGATTGCCATTCTTCATTCTTCACCAACTCTACCTCACTGATTAACTGTCCCTCTTTGCTTACTTGCCTGATTTGAACTTTTCCACCTTGGGGAGCCCTGACCCTCCAGGTCATACTTCGGGCATCTCCCTTTCCAAAATCCACCGCATCAAATTTGACCCAGCCTTCCTGATTTCCCAAAATCGTTTTCCAGCCTAGAAATGGATTTGACTCTTCCAAAAAGGCAATAGTAGCTCCAGTTTCACTGAGCTCACTGTAACGATCCAGATGGACTTTCTCAAAAGCACTGCTCAATCCTATGCCCCGAAGGCTAGGCACTACCTTTCGAATACTTCCATCTGCTTCAAAAAACAAACTATCCGCCCTTATAGACCTATTTTTGTCAAAATCAGGAGAATAATCATTATGATGGTAAAACAGATAATGCTGTCCTTTAAAATTGATGATCGAATGATGGTTGGTCCAGCAGCCTGTAGGGGACTCATCCATAATCACCCCTTTAAATTCAAAAGGCCCCAAAGGATTCTCTCCTATGGCATATTCGAGCCTTTCTGTCTCATTTTCCACATGAGGATAGGTAAGGTAATAGTTACCATTTCTTTTGAACATATAAGGTCCCTCTTTAAGGCCTTTGCTCGGAAGCTCTTGTAAAATCACAGGCTCAGCTGCCAGCTCAAGCATATTTTCCTTGAGTTTTGCTCCATAAATATGGCCTTGAGACCAATAGAGATAAGCCTGGCCATCATCATCAATGAACACATTCGGATCTATTCCCTTTACTCCTTTTATCGGCTCTTCTTGGGGGACAAACGGACCTTCCGGGTGGTCTGCCACGGCCACCCCAATGGTAAAACCTTCCCCATTCACACTGGATGCATTGCTATGGTCAGGAAAATAGAAATAATATTTTCCATTGCTTTCAATACAGTCTGGTGCCCACATGCTGTTGGCGGTGGGATTTCCCCAAGGGACATTCTCTTGACGAAGGATAACTCCGTGATCGGTCCAGTCAGTGAGGTTTTCGGATGAAAACACATGATAATCCTGCATGCAGAACCAATTTTCCCTACCGTTATTTTCCTCCCAATAAACATCATGTGAAGGATAAACATAAACCCTATCACCTACTACCATGGCAGATGGATCCGCTGTGAATTGGTCCTTGACCAAAGGATTCTGGGCCTTGGAAATTCCTGCCCAAAGGACAAAAAGGGCAATTAGGATGGAGTAGTTTTTATTATAGGATATTTTAGGCATTTGAATAAATCTGGTTAGGGTTGGTCAGTAATATGAAAGTAATCGAAGTCTACATGGCCTCCAGGTGATTTGGTCGCATAATTGAACAAGGCAAAGCGATAGCCCATAAAATGAGGAAGTGTATACTTCATGTGAAGTGTCGACCCAATAGCTTTCCATTCTTTGCCATCAAGGCTGTAAAAGAAATTGGCTTCATCACGGCGATCGGTAAAATCACAAATAGCTTTCAGGTAAACAGACTTTGTGTTGAGTGGGACTCGTTCAATTTCTTTAGTCTCTCCGGAATCTGCATTGATCATCACCAACACCTTTTGGCCATTCTCATCTTTCACCCCCAACTGTCCATAAAGTTTCTGGAGCAATGCAAGGCCAGCGAAGTCCCCATCCTTCATCCCTGATAAATCAATTTTGGTGACACCTGTACATTTTGGGCCTATGGTCCGCTGGGTCAGAATATTTTTAGCTTCGATAAGAGAAGCATCCACCCTTGCTGTGGTTAAGCGCAGGTATCCTTTTCTTTCCCTAACTGACCAATAGGCCGGATCGGGATTATGGTTCCACTGCCAGACCAAAGGCAAGTCCTTGTCTTTCCTTTTCCGGTCAAAATCGTCTGAAGCAACAATACCAGGAATCAGGCTTCCATTGACAGGAAGATCCAACTGATCTGGCACCTTCCCTTCCTCTCCCAGTACCGGCCAGCCATTTTTCCATTCCACTGGTACCAGATAGGGTATTCTTCCAACAGCTCCATTGTCACGGAAAAGATAAGCATACCACTCACCACTTGGCGTATCGATCAAACCTCCCTGAGCGACTCCTTTGTCCTGCAACATGACCTTTCCCTCATAGGGCCCGGTTATCTGATCAGCTCTATGGACAATGACCGTACGCATCCCGCCTTGGGGCCAAGAGATATTAAAAAGGTAATACTTCCCATTTACCTTGAACAATTGTGATCCTTCTGCCGGGAGCATCACATTGGGCCCAGATGGAGCAGTAGCATTTTCTATCAACACCCTTTCCGTACCGGGCTTGACTCCTGATAAATCCGATTTTAACTCTACCATATGGAGCTTTCCTCCCCCCCATATCATATAAATTTTACCATCCTCATCAAAAAATAAAGTATGGTCATGATAGGAAGGAGAAAAGGAATGTGTTTTCCATGAACCTTCTTCCATATCATTGGTGGTAAAAATATAGGTCTTGCCTGTGGTGGAAGAAAAAGTACTGAGGTAATAAGTCCCTTCATGAAATCTCAAACAGCTTGCCCAAGAGCCAGCCCCATATGCATTTTTCCCATTTTCCATGTTGAGGGCATCTACTTCTCCCAATTGATCATAAGCATAATTAATCAATTCCCAATTGGACAAATCCTTTGACTTCATGACCGGAACACCAGGATTCATGTGCATGGTGGTGCTACTCATATAATAAGTATCACCAACTCGAATCATGGACATATCCGGTACATCCGCATGGATGATAGGGTTTTTTGCGCCTTGATCCTGTGACACCGCAGTATGGCCAATAAAAAAAGCCACCACAAAATTCATCACAGTAAATGATTTTTTAAATTCTCTCATTTGACACTAAAGCTTATATAACATTTATTGCTTGGCAAGATTTATCAGTTTTTCAACTATGGGCTTTGCTTTATTTTCCCTGTCAAAAAGCAAAGGATAGTCTTTCCTACCCCTCACCGGCCAATTGTTTTTCCAAGAATTACTATCATTTACCCCCCATAGGGTAACCCTGGAAACCTTATCCTGGTGTTTCAGGAAAAGCTCAAAAAATTCCAAGTATCGTTTATCAAAAGCCTGCGACACACTATCTGGCAAACCATCTTTGTAGGGATTCATCCGATCTTCATAATCCGCATTATCCGAAATATTGGCTCCCGCTTCCCTATTTCTCCATGGGGAAGGAAGCACAGAAAGATCCAATTCGGTAACCATGACCTGCACTCCTAAATCAGAAAAGGCGAGCATGCTCTTTTCGAACGCTTCAATTTCCGGATGTTCTAAGCTGATATGTCCCTGCATACCTATACCATCTATTCGAATACCTTCCTCTTGAAGTTCTTTTACCATCTTGACCACACCTTCCCGTTTACCTGCTTGGGACATAGAAAAATCATTATAATACAGTTCTGCATCCGGATCAGCTTCATGAGCAAACTGAAAGGCCAGTTTGATAAAGTCCTTGCCTAAAATTTGATGAAACTTGCTCTTTCTATAGCTTCCATCATCCAATATGGCCTCATTGACCACATCCCAGGAATGCACCCGACCTTTATATCGGCCCACAACAGTATAGATGTGCTTGCGCATTCGCTCAGTCAGCAATTCTGGTGACACCTCATTCCCCTCTTCATCGGTAAAGAACCATCTGGGAGCCTGAGAATGCCAAATAAGCGTATGCCCATGGATCTGCATATTGTTTTCTTCCCCAAATTCCACAAACTGATCAGCCAGATCAAAATTAAACTCCCCCTCACGTGGCTGTATCCGACCGCTTTTCATGATGTTTTCAGCGACAATACCGCTGAAATGTTCTTTTGCAATTTGAATGGAAGAGGTATCCCTGCCGGTTATTTGCCATGCATTTAGGGCTGTACCCATTACAAACTTCTCTTGAAAAGTATCTTTTAAAACAACAGGATTTCTATTTATGGATTCTCCCGAAGTACTGCAGGCCAAAAGGCTCAAACAAATGAAACCGATCAGGACGGGTATAAATTGATGTAGGGTGGATCGAAACTGCATATTAGTGGTTATTATATTGTTAATTGAAAGTGGCTATGCTATTAGCCAAGACTAATTAAGGATGCGAAATCAAGCTATATATTCAGCAATATGAGGGAGATAGATTAAGGCATGGTCGATATTTTTTTGGGTTAATGAAAACTAACTATCTTAAATCAAAGATAAAAGCAACTAGAGTTGATTCAAACTTCACAACAACATCCCAACATATTATTTATCAATGACTTAACGAGAATCATTGCACTTATAAATCGTTATTTATTTATTAAAACACAGGTTATTTCACCTTTACAGGTTTAGTATTTCACACATAAGCCCAACAATGGTTCGTTTAAGACAAGAATCTGAATATTAATAAGTTAAATAGTTATGATCAATTTGAAAATAATGGATATCTATTTAAAGCCCGGCCTAAATGGCCGGGCAATTATCAAATGATCAAGTAAACAACCATTTCTAACTCGTTAAACTATTCTTACAATTTCATTACCAATACAAAAGGCCATGAGCATAACCATTACTAGCGGTAGATGTCAACGTTAAAGTATACCATTGTCTCGTCAGTACTTTTGTATCACTATTATAATTTGAATCATTACTTCCAATAATTTCAGTGCCCGCAATATAAGCTCCACCTTGTCTCAAAAACACACTTCCTGAATACAAATAATTTGGATCAGCCCTATGGATCACATAGGAAAATTCAATATCACAATACTGGTTAATAGTAGCCGTTTGAGAATCTGAATTTACATATGGTGTAGCCATTACACCAATACCATTATCATAAGCAAAACTGCTTGAAAAGGCCATGAATACCATAGCAAACATTAAGATTAACTTTTTCATCATTTTAGATTTAGTTGTTAAAGTTTATTATAACAAGAATAAAGTCAATTGATCAAATTATTAAAATTTACTTTTTATATGATAATTTTAAATATTATGTCAACTCCTACCACATTAAAATCGCATAAGAACGTACATTGGAAATAGCTTCGGCTTCAATTGTAATTGTACCCCAATGATTCCAGCCAAAAGATAAATTACTACCTTGCTCATAATAAAATCCAGGCGATCCAACTAAATCAACCTCCTTACTAAATATAGTAACTCCGTTATTTTTAACTGCGACCCGACCATTAAAATCATAATTGGGAGCCCCACTACTTACCCTCTCAATACTATAACTTAAATTGAATGTGCTATATGAATTAATATTCACATTCTTAGAATCAAATGTATTGTTCGAATAATAGGCTTCAACCATTTCCTCATTATTATATGCAAAACTGCTAGAAAAGGCCATGAACACCATAGCAAACATTAAGATTAACTTTTTCATCATTTTTAGGTTTTAGTTGTTATTAATTCATTTAACTTCCTCTATATATTGATCAATTGACTTTCTTATTTTAATGTGGCCACTTGTGACTCCAATAGATTGATACTAATCGGGTAAGTCTCTTTCAATAAAGTTATTTGCTGACCACGTATTTTGCTCTCTTTTTCTTTCAATAAGTTATTTTGAATTTGATGCTGAACTAATTGGAAAGGAATAGTAGATGTGCCGGATTTAGACAGCAATTTGACCAACCAAAAGGACTCTCCTACTTTGACGGGCATGGACAATTCCCCGGAACTTTGCTTGATTACAGCCTCTATAATTGGCACACTATAATGCTCATTAGGCATTTCAATCTCTATGATCTCTAATTCAGCTATACTTTCTTTTGTTCTTTTTTTATCAAATTGGATTTGCTCCTGCAACAATTGCCGGCTTTCCATGGCCTGTTGATAATCAGCATGCTTATAAACCTTGATCTTCGCCTCACCAAAACACTGGAATTTTTCGGAATTGCTATCATAATATGCTTTCAGTTCATCATCTGACACTTTCAACTCCGGTAAGATTTTTTTCCGCTTAAAATGGTGTACAAAAACCCCATTTGTCCTGTTCTTAATCCACTGTAAATACTCCTCATCCCCTTCCATCCCCATGTCTTTCGCTTCTTGAAGCAGGTATTTACCAATTAAAAAGCTGCCCATCATCTTTTTCATATCATTATGATTTGATAATAGGCCCTTAAATACAGGCTGATGTCGGGCAAATTCCATAAAATTGCTTGCCGTATAGGGAATATTCTCCCCCTCAAACCTGTATTCCATCAATACAGATTCAGGATCTACCCCTGGCCAATTTTTATTATCCGGATCAAACATGGCAGCCATATCCACAATCGCCTGTTCATGCATAATAGGATTTGCCTCCTCAAAAATCCGCTGTTGGCTTTCCCATATGTACTTTTCTTTCAAACCAAAAAGTAAATCCTGCTCAATAACGGACTTTTCTTGCTCATATGGCCTTAAAGGTGTTCTTTTCGAGTCGGAGATATGGACAATAAAGAATCCATTTAAAGTCTCCAATGGCCCAATAACATCCCCAATATTTAATTGGGCCAAATTTTCAAGGTATATCCCCATTGGGTTAAATGGGTAATGGGATGTGTAAGTATAATTTTTAATCCTTTCATCCGCATCCACCTCTTCCTTTAGTCTGTTAAAACCTTCAACAGTATTTACTTTTACTTCCGGATCTAGGTATTCCAAAAGCATTTCCCTCGTAGGAATAAGTATCACCTCTATATCATACCCTACATTTCTGCGCTTATAGGCCTTTTGAAGTGCTTCTTCACTGACCTTGAGATGTGGCTTCACCTTTCTATTCCAAACATAGCCTTCTACAGTTGAAGCGTAAAAGCGTTGAATATATTCCAGTTGCTTGGCTATTTGCTTTATTGTATCATACTGGTGATCCAATGCATAAGCCAAAATCAACCCTTCTTCCAGTAAGCGTTCATGTAATTGCTCTGTGGATAATTGACTATACTTTTCATTTTTTTTAATGGACTCATATTCATTGGCAGTCAACGTATAAGATCCAATTTGAAGCAATACTTTATCGTGCTTCCGGTCACAAGCGGCACCTAGCAAAATGAGTAATGAAAGAATTATAAAACCAGATTTCATCAGATAAAAAGATTGTTATTTTGTAAGCTTAATTTCTTATGGCAATGAGGAAGTGGCAGGAGCTACAAAACCCTGTAAATACGCCCCGAGCCACTCACCTTCATTGTATGCCAAATTCTCCAAATAGTATAGAATTAGAACTGTCTTAATTCGTTCTTTCAACTGTCTATTTAAGACAGACCAAAATTTTCCTTACAATTATTCTCCTGCTGTACCCTCACATAGCTCCAATTCCTCCGCATACTCCCGAAACCATTGATGCACCGGTTTGGCGCAGGCATCCGGATCAGCATCATAAGCAATACCTCCTTCGGGGTCTCCCCGGTCGATCAGGTTTTCTGGAGCCAGTAGGTTCCAACTGACATTTCCCGTTTCATCAGCCAACAACTTGAAATTGGCGCCAAAGCCCCAACCATTGGCCGTACCGGTAATGCCTCCTTTTCCCCATACACCATATTGCTCCGGTGCCCAATCAATTTCCGTCACCGCTATAGGCGCAAAATCAGCTACAGGTTTAAAATTCCTTTCCCACTGTTGCCGTAAGGCAGTGGGGTCATTGAGGTCCTGTCCCCAGTAACCGGGATATAGGTGGACGGCATAGCCGATATTTTCTCCCACAATAGGGTAATCGGCAAATCCCCGGTAGTGGGATTGATATCCCGAACCGGGTATCCAAAGGATGTTTCCCGCCCCATTGTCCCTGATCTTATCTACAATCGGCTGGAAGAACTGTTGTAAAGCCTCATAATGGGCCGGCGTATCGCTACCATATTCACCATTCGTGCCCAAAATATGTACCGGCTCATTGGCTAATTCAAACATCACATGGTCTGTATTTTTCAGGTCAGGATGCTGGGAAACATGGTCCCAAATGGTCATCAAGTAATCATAATACTCATCTCCTACGGCAATTTCATGCGGACAGACCCCAGGAGGGCGCAGTATGATATACATCCCTCTGGACTTGGCATGCTCAATCAAAGGCACGATCACCTTATCCACAGCCGTAACAAAGCGGTCAAAATTAAATCGGGAAATGTCATTTTCCGGAATAGGTTCACCAGGTGTATTGGACCAATAAGGATCGATATGCAAGCGGACATAATTCAGGTACCATCCATCTTCATCACCGGCGGAAAGTTTATCCATCACGGACTTGTTATAGGCCAGACATCCTTCCACATCATAATTGTTCCATCGCCATTCCCCTACATGTCCCCCATTGAACCAGGGACTTGGGGTCATGGCCACTCCATGAAGGTTCACAGAATTACCACAGGGATCCTTCAAAAACCTACCTTCTACATGTAGTGGCTGTATCGGCTTGGGCCAAGAGATGGCTAAAACTTCATCCTCTTCTTCCTTTTCCTTCTGATCTGGAAAAGGATCATCGGTCGTGCTACACCCAAAAAAAAGCCATAACATGATAATTCCGCCCACATAAGTGGCATTTTTTATATTCATAGGAAGCAAAGTCTAATTTATGACAGAAAAAAAAGCCAGTGATAGCCAAGAGGCTTATCACCGGCTCAACCCCTATCTATAATCCTTGAAGTCCTTCTACAAAACCAACATAGGCTGGTTTTCGGTTAAAATTAAGATCCCAAAGTCCCTGACGCTCTCCTGGCAGCCATGAGGCATCATCAGGACTGTCTGTAATGCCCCATACCGTAATGCCATAGCGCTGTGCTTTCGGAACATACTCGTTATAGGTTTCCACCACATATTTGTACATCTCCGCTTGTTGCTCCAGCATTTCCGGTGTAGGGTTGGTTGAATTTACCCGTACATCCAATTCAGAAACTTTGATCAGTTTTCCTGTTGCCGCCAGCATTTCAAACATTATGGCAATATTTTGCTTATTGGAATCAATGCCAATGTGCATTTGCGTACCGATACCGTCTATCTGAGCACCTTGGCTTTCCAGATAAGCTACGTAATCAATGAGTCCCTGACATTTGTCCAGATTATATTCCAGGTTATAATCATTGATAAAGTGGAGGTCATCCGGATTGCCATTTTCCCTGGCCCACTGAAAGGCTTTGACCGCATAATCCTTGCCCAGGTAATCTTGCCAATAAAAATGATCCGCGGCCATATCTGAATTTCCAATGCCGGTTTTCAGTTCAGACGGGTTGTTATCATCCATCGGTTCATTGACCACATCCCAGGCTTTTACATGTTCGGCACTGTTGGTGACCATTCCTGATATCCATCTTTCCAACTCTCCTGAGATGATCGATTCCTTTTCCTCAGGTGTTTTCTGTACCAAAGTAGTACTTCCACCAGAAAGGGAGGCACTGCTCAGGACCACATTGTCAATGTACACCGTACCGGCATATTCCCCATAACTTATAATAAGCCGCTCCCTATCATCAGCAGTTGCCGTAGTAGTCAGTTCAACCTGCTGCCATTCTCTGGTGACCATCACCTGGCCAAAACCATTGGAAGAATAATTAGGGCTTTGTAGTTCAGGACGGATGATCCCCTCAGCGTCACCTTTTACCCAAAAGCTCAATTTATAGGATTCTCCATTCTCAAGCGGCTCAGCAAAATTATATACGGTCTGTACTTCCCAGAAGCCTCCGGTTACAGAAGGGTTAGTGACAAAAAAGGCTTTGCCTTCTCCGCCAAATCCCATTCCATCCTCGGTAATACCACGGGTGGAGTTATTGCCCCAGCCTCCCCAGCCTGTACCGGATTCAAAATCTCCGTCCCCCACTAGGTTATTGATCGCAGGTTCTCCATTAGGATCATAAACATATAAGTTATTTATATCCAAGTAATAGGTAACCCCTGGGGCATATCCCATATCAAACTTCAATTTGAAGGAATCTCCTTGAAAATCACTTAGGCTAAACCTGATTTCCTTCCAGGACATAGAAGTTTGGAAAGTAGCCGAAGCCGTTCCTGTCCCCATCCAATCTACCTCGGGCTCATTATTCTCCAATCCTTCAAAACTGATCCTACCCTCACCTGGTATATCTGATTTGATATAGGCTACGATTTCATACTCCATTCCTGCCTCAGAAGGAATACCGGGGATAACGAACTGAAGGTCTCCTGGTGAAGACACACTGGCACCAGCAGTCAATTTAATGGCGGACGTTCCTTCTCCCATGCCTTCATTCTCGATGATGGATACATCACCATTAGTAGAAAAGCCAGCAAGATCTCCTGCCATAAGTCCGCTCAGGTCCAACTCATTGGCAAAAGCAGGTGAATTCACCACAAGCGGCTCCAACAGCCCATTCAAGTAGGCCGCATTTTGGTTGGCATGCCAACAGAGGGTATGACCATAAATCGAAGTTCCGGCCTCTGCTGCCGCTTGGTACATGGCATTGACGGCATCCATGCTCAGACTTCCATCGGATTGTACCACTGCTCCATGCTTCATACCATATCCCGCAGTGATTTCTTGGAAATTACTATTGATCAGTCGGTACAAAACACCCTTATCGGCATATTCAGTTTGACTCACCGCACCTCCAAGAATAAAATCTGGATTAGCGATACTATCTATATATGTCTTAAGGGTATTATAGGAATTCAGCTCTTCTTGAAGGGCTATACTTTCCGGTTTTTCGACCTGGTATTCATCTGTGGACACATAATCCACACAGGATGCCGTTAATGACAAGGCTACTCCGCCTAGAATATTGATATATCTTTTTTTCATGTTAGTCTCGGATTAATTCATCAATAGATTATTTCAGCACAGGACTAAATACCTCCATGCCTACTCCTCGGTCTCTCAGCACCAAAGTATCCACTGAGGCCACCTGCATTTGGGGCAAATCAATCTCATACTCCAAGTAAACCGCATCTCTATCCTGATTTCCCCAACTGGATTTTTCACCATCCTTTACGAATTTTCCACTTCCAGATGCTGTATAACCATCATTTGCGGCAGAAACTGTGCAGTTACCCTGATCATCAAAAGTCAACAATAGATCAGCTGTAATATTTTCTCCACCTTCCCCTGTTAGCGTTAATGGAAACACCACTTCAGAAAGAGACTGGGTAAGCAACTCATTGATTTCGTCATCCTCCACATTTTCTTCATGTCTAATAATGGTTTCATCGATGATCACACCGTCTTTTCCAGTGATTATATCTTTTCCTCTGCGCAGATAATTTCCGTGCCATTCATTTACGTATTTAACAGCATACAATGTAAAGTCCTTGGGTGCAGGGAACCAGTCTTCCGCAATGGCCCTCTTGGGGTCTTCTACCACCGGAACTCCAGACAAAACAGAGTCCGCATTGGCTACTCCAGTAATCTTTACAGGTAGTACAAAGGTCTTTTTTATGGCCCTAGGATCATTGAAAAAGGCCCCGGTCAGCTGTACCTCAACCCCTCCTGCAATCTCTCCACGTGGTATGGTCACCGTTTCAGAACTTAACTGATAATATTCTGAAGACAAGACTTCTATTTCATCTCCTCCCTCTTCAAATAACAGTCCCTCGGCCAATGATTCGTCCACCTCGATCTGCACAGACACATCATTTGGAGAAGAATATACTCCGCCGGTGGTCACCATCAATTTAAACTTCCCTTCATTGTCTAGGGAAGTGTCAAAAATATCCTCCCCCATAGTGATCGTACGGACAGGAAATTGGTAAGCGAAGTATACCGTTTGGTAATCAAAGTCCGGGAATTCCCAATCCTCATTCTCGCAAGATGAAAATATCAAGACAATCGCTATCAATATATATGGTATCTTTTTCATTGTTTTTGCTTTTAATTCTCTTACAACCAATTGTTCTTAGCTTTCATATCAATTACCAACCGGTATTCTGTTGAAGCGCACTGAATTTCAAACGCTCGCCATAAGGTACCGGACCATAAATCATATAATCCTGATAAACCCGATTTTCCACATTGATGACAGAAAATTGATCTTCATTTTCTATGCGCATTCCTTGAGCGGTCTCGGTCAAGTCCAATTTCCATCTACGCAAATCCCAAAAGCGGAATCCCTCAAAGGACAATTCCAAGCGACGTTCATTACGGATCAATTCTCTCATGGCTGCTTGGTCGCTTTTGATCGACTCTAAATAAGCATCTCCATTATCCATGCCTATTCCTGCACGCTCCCGGATGGCCTTGATTACATCATAGGCCGAAAACCCAAAAGATCCACTAGCCATCGGCCCCCAAGCTTCATTGGCAGCCTCAGCATAAATCAGGAAGAATTCTGTATACCGCATTCTAGGTTGAAGGTGTCTTTGGCTTGTATTGGCTACAGGATCAAGGTTTACATCCTGACGTAGCAGTTTGCGCATATAATAGCCTGTACGGGTAGATGATTCTACCTTGTTCAGCCCATCATTGGTGTCTGAGTCCAATGCCGTATTGATCGTAGTCCCTGATGGTCCAGCAGTGCTTCCATTCAGCAAAATGAATTGGGCCAACCTTGGGTCCCTGTTGGCATAAGGTGTATCCTCCGTATATCCTGAGGCCGGATCTGATATAGGATAACCATTTGCCATAGGAAAGGCATCCACCAAATTTTGGGTTGGATTGACCAACCCTTCTCCATAAAGCGTTGGAGGAAAGTTCTGTGTTTCCAAGTTATTGGTAGGACCACCTATAGATCCCCTCCAAAGAATTTCAGGAGGATTGTTTCCTGCTCCCAAAGCATCAATGACCCCTGTATTATTATACCAGGTCACGCCATTGGGATCCAGTCCGCTTACCCCTCCGATATCATTCAATAAACTTCCTGCATAGGTAGCGGCATCTTCCCATTTGGTCTGGTCATTGTCAAGGTTAAAAGATGGGCTGGCCGCCAACAAGGCTGCCTGTGCCCTGATGGCCATAACAATTCTTCCAGAAACCAATTGTTTGGCATCGTCTCCAAACACCCTGTTATACTCACTGACCTGCGCTCCGAATTCCCTATACTTTGAAGGGATCATTCCCTCATTACTGATATTATAATAATCCATAGGCAGTAACTCCAAGGCTTTATTAATATCTGCATAAAGCTGTTCCATACAGGCATCGAAAGTGGCCCTTGGAATATTAAAATCTGAATCTACAGATTGTGGTTCCAAGAAAATGGGCACTCCCAATAATTCACCACCTGAGATACCTCCATGGGCCTGTAAGAGGTAATACATAAAAAGGGCTCTCAAACCATAGGTTTCACCAGTCAAACGGTCCAAAAACATTTGGTTGACATTGGGATTGGAGGCATATTGTGTATTGCCTACCTCCAATAACATCTCATTGAGGTACTGTATAGCTGAATTGGCGGAAGACCACCGGTCCACTGGATTGTTATTCGATGCCCACTGACCAGTAGCCATATTCAAAAAGCCACTATTAAGGTCATTACTGACAGCATCATCAGTCGCCATTTCACTGAAATTATAACCATTGGTAGGAATCCTTAAATAGGCATTCAACAATAGCCCCTGTATCATACCCGGTCTTTCCCTTATCAGTTCCTTGCTTTGGATATTCTCCAATGCCGGATCAATTAAATCACTACAGCTTGTCAAAGCCACTAATCCTGTAATGATAGCTGCTATTTTAAGATTTATTCTCATGTTCATTTTGGGTCTTGTTAAAATTTCGCTTTAACACCAATATTATAAAACCTGGTCTGCGGGGCACTGCCAATATTCATCTCCAAAATATCCCTGTTTGGGGCTATGGTCAGTAGATTTGCACCATTGGCATAGATGTCCATCCCCTTCAAGAACCGCTGGCCAAATAGACTGCTAGGGAATGAATAGGAAACTTGCACCCTTGTTAAATCAAAACGATTGGTACTGTACATCCAAAAATCCGAATTACGGAAGTTGTTGGCTCCATTTAATGTGGTCAGACGTGGGAAGGTAGCCGTACTCTTTGTAGCTTCTGTCCATCTACCCCTCACCTCTTCAGAGTACTTGTCATCCCCATTGACCCAGAAGTAATTATTGGTCTTCATGGCATAGGCTCCAGTGCGGGCAGTTCCCAAAGCAAAAAAGGTGAAGTTTTTATATTTGGCTGATAGGTTAATGCCCATGGTCAATGGGGCACCAGACCGACCTCCTCTACCAAGATATACCTCGTCTTGGGCATTAATAATACCATCATTGTTTTGGTCTTTGTATTTGATATCTCCCGGTTTTACTTCTCCAAAAGCTTGTTCTGGGGAGTTTTCTATATCATCTATCCCAGAGAAAAAGCCCAAGCTCTGTAGTCCCCAAATACCATCCAAGGGTTTTCCAACTCTAGTTTGGTAATCAAACTCAAAATTTTCTGACCTTTTGGATGCTTTGGTATCATAATAAATACCTGAGAAACCTAAACTCCAATCCACCTGTCCAATCCGTTTGTTCAAGTTCAATTGAAAATCAAATCCTCTTCTTTCGTCATTATTATAATTCACATAAGGTATCCATGAAGAGATCGGCCAGCCTGTTTCAAAATAGCTAGGGTATATATTACTATCCTGAAGGAACAACCCGGTCATTTTACTGACAAAGACGGAACCATTCAATGTCAACAATCTATCAAACAAGGAAGCATCCAGTCCTACACTGATTTCCTCTCTTTTTGGGAGTCCTAGGTCATAATTTTGTCCTCTCCTTACATCTGTAGCGTAATTGTTCAAACCATCTTTCCACTCATACCAAGAGCCTTCATCCGTGTATATACCTTCATATAGGTAATATTCATCAATGTCCAGATCGGTATGAAGTATACCTCCTGACACTGATAATTTCAGGTCATCCACCACGGAAGAGGAAGCCAAAAAGTCCTCCTCACTAAGTCTCCATCCCAGGGCCAAAGTAGGGGAAAAAGCTTTACGGTTATCCGGGGCCAATTTGGCACTATGGATCATCGCTCCGCTGAAATCCAGGTAATACTTTGATTTATAGTGATAACTACCGTGGATTCCAAGATTGGCATTACTCACCTTATGATAGATCCCGGACTCACCCGTCTGAAAACCATTGGCAACCAACATCGCAGAGATATGGTGTTTATTATCGATGCTTTTCTGGTAATTCAATTGACCAGAAAATGACAGGGTCTGTCTAAACCAGTTATTGCTGATATTTTGGGTTTTGGAGCTGGCATCCTGTCCATATCTGGTCAAGCCGGCAATTTCATCCATCCCGTTATAATTCGTCCACCTAGGCTGGTAAACAGCATAGTCATTATTGAATGAAAGGTTATAAGAAGTGGCATAGTCCAGTCCAAAAAGTGAACTGAAGGAAAGACCCTCTAATACATTTCTTAAATCCGCATTTAGGCCGGCATTAAACTGGAACTGCCTACTTGTATATTTTGACGATCCACCTGCATAACTTCCGGCAATGGGATTGGTTTGATCCAGCTGGGTCCCTCCCAACAAATACTTCCCGCCGATCAAATGTTGGCTGTTCTGAACATAATTCTGGGCAGTCTCATCATCAGGAGACAACATATCAATAGGCACTAAGGGTGCAAAACGATAAGGTCTTAGTGTAGCGGATCCACCCCAGTAATCGGCATTGATTCCTTTTCCATTATAAAAGATGGCAGCTGCATCTACCTTGGCAGAAATATAGTCGTTAAGGTTGAGGTCCACATTTCCACGTATATTGAACCTTTCGTTGCCATTTTCTGCAGCCTGACCAAAATCCAGTACCGATCCTTCAGACCAAAAGCCTACATTGGTATAATACCTTGCACTTTCATTACCACCTTGGATTTCCATGGTGGCATCATAGCGGGTATAGGCTTTTTGCAAGTAGTCCTCTGAAAAGTAATCCACATTTGGATAGCGATAAGGATTCTTTCCGGAAGCGTGATTAAAGATTTCTTCCTCCGTATAAAGAGGACTTAAACCATCATTTGACCTGGCTTCATTATACAGGCTCATGTACTCAGCTGATCCTAAATATTTAGGGTAACTTTTGGGTACGTTCACGCCAATATTAGTACGGACATCAATCGTTTGCTTATTGGCTACACCGCGTTTGGTTGTGATCAACAAAACTCCTTTCGCTCCTCTGCTTCCATAAAGCGCCACTGCATTGACACCTTTTAAAAAGGATATTTGCGCTATTTCAGTAGGCATCACACTACCTATATCACGGGGAACGCCATCTACAAGTGTCAAATAACTGCTATTTCCCCATAAATTTCCATTAAATCCACCTACAAAAGCTTCCATACCATCCAATGGATAGGTGATATAATTCTTATCCATGATCTCTGGCATGTTTACGGATGACACTCCCCCCATCAGATCATTCTTATCCTTGGTTTGGAAAGCCACCAAAACTTCTTCTCCCTCCAAGTAAGGGAATAATACGATTTCTTCCAGTTCAGCATGCGCTTGAAGTATTTTGGTCTCATAACCAGGAGCCTCTACCCCTAAATAGGTATTTAAGGTTACTTCCAAATGCACTGTTCCCAAACTATCAGACACTGCTGAGTATCCATCCAGGTCACTTTTGACAATAGCACCGCGAACAGGTTCGCCTGAACTTGTTTTGATCGTCGGATCAATGCTGATTTTCATTGTTTCCTGCGCAATAAGGCACAGTGGAAACAGCACCATATATGCACAGCAGAGCAAAGCTATTTTTATATATTTCATCATGTTTGTTCGTTTTTATAAAGGGACAAAAAAACTGATACTACCATCCCGGATTTTGATTAAATTCAGGATAAAGGCTCACATCAGCTAGCTTGAGCGGCAACCAATAATGTTTGGAAGTAAAATTTCGCTCAATAATCACTTCCTCCCTCATGTTCACAATGCGGTTTTGGCTAGGGTCATCGGTATTGAATTCCCCTGACCTATCAAACTCAAATGAAGTTTTGATGGTATAAGGCTCCTGGATAAATAGCATCCATCTGCGGAGATCATTAAATCGATGTCTTTCAAAAGCCAATTCCACTGCTCTTTCTCTTCTCAATTCTTGTAAAAACACATCTACTGATCCTAAAAACTTGTCATGGACACCGACCATTCCGGCCCGCTCCCTTATCACATTAACCGCCTCTACTGGCGTTTTACCCAAGGTCGAAGAAGTAGCAGCGATGCTGTTATACCCCATCAAGGTGGCCTCTGCATACATCAGGTAGATGTCAGCCAGCCTCATATATGGTACATTGATATGTAGGGCAACTCCCCAATCATAGGCCCTA